>NZ_JBMPOW010000008.1:0-282954 GCF_049340205.1 Undibacterium sp. Ji49W
CATGCCGCCAGCGTTCAATCTGAGCCAGGATCAAACTCTTCAGTTTAATCTCTGTTTTTCGACAATTTCTTGTCTATGTCACCGTAGTGACATGTCGCTCACTCAAAATACTGACAGTTCAGTGACTCATTACTAAGTCACTGTCTTGCTTTATACTTCTTGTGAACACTTGCTATATTATTTAAGCATTTCCAAACAACCTAAGTTATTTGGTGCGCTTCGCAAAGTGCCCACATTTATTGACTGTTAATTGTTAAAGAACTGAAATCTTTTCTGCTTCACCAGACTACTTATTCATCCAGTTTTGCGTCGCAGCGTTGTGTGCGTCAGCAGCAGAGAAACGAGATTATGAAGCACTTTATCTTCACTGTCAACACCTGCAACTCATTTCGTTTCTCTTCGCTCTTTCGAACTACTTAAACTGTTGCACGGCATTCACAGCTACCGGCTTATTCCGCAATCTATTCAATCGCTCATTTCGCCAGCTTTACTTCGCTTCATTTCTCCCCGCTCTTCAGCGGGAGGCGAACTATAGCAAACTACCCGCCCTCTTTGCAAGCCTTTGCCGTAAATTATTTAGCAGGTTCCTGGGTGCTGCTGGTTTTGTAGGGTGCGCTCCGCGCACCGGCTTTTGGGGTTGATCAGACGTCTTATATAAACGTAATGCAATGGTGCGCGTGGCGCACCCTACTATGCTTTGGCTTTTTGCCATGGGGTTTCCTCTCAAGGAAATCCTGATGCCCCTGTCACATGCGGTTAAAATACGGGATTCATCAAATCATTAAACCAGCCCACTGCTATATAAGAGCAATGGGCGCTTAGTGTTATCCGGACCGAATTTATGTTGCGCATTACCGATTTACAACTCCCGCTGGACCATACCGACGCAGAACTGAGGGCCGCCGTATTGGCTGAACTGGGTATCGATGACAAGGAGCTTGTCAGTTTTTCCATTTTTCGCCGTGGTTATGATGCACGTAAAAAAACCGCGATCATTCTTATATATACAATCGATATCATCACTACGCAGGATGAAGAGTTACTGCGCCACCACAAGAATCGTCCGCGCCTGTCCCCAACCCCGGATACAGAATACAAATACGTCACACGTGCCGGTGATACGCCATTTCAGCGCCCGGTAGTCATCGGGTTTGGCCCCTGTGGTCTGTTTGTGGCACTGCTGCTTGCGGAAATGGGATTTCGCCCTATCGTACTCGAACGTGGAAAACCGGTCAGGGAACGTACCAAGGATACCTGGGGTCTGTGGCGCAAGCGTGAACTGCATCCGGAATCGAATGTGCAGTTTGGTGAAGGCGGTGCAGGTACTTTCTCTGACGGCAAGTTGTATAGCCAGATCAAAGACCCGAAACATTATGGCCGCAAGGTGCTGGCCGAATTCGTCAAGGCGGGTGCGCCGGAAGAAATTCTGTATGTCAGCAAACCACACATCGGCACCTTCCGCCTGGTCAAGATGATAGAGGAGATGCGCCACAACATAGAAGCCCTGGGCGGGGAAATACGTTTCCAGCAAAAAGTGACGGATATTGATGTGGTGGATGGCAAAGTCCAGGGCGTGCGCCTGAACGACAGCGAATATATAGCGACATCACATGTGGCACTGGCCATAGGCCATAGCGCCAGGGATACCTTCAAGATGGTGGCAGAGCGCGGCATCTATGTCGAAGCCAAACCATTTTCCATAGGCTTTCGCATTGAGCACCCGCAATCCGTGATTGACAAGGCGCGCTTTGGACCGAATGCCGGCAATGAGATTCTGGGAGCAGCCGATTACAAGCTGGTCCACCATGCAAAGAATGGCCGTTCTGTCTACAGCTTTTGCATGTGCCCGGGCGGCACTGTCGTGGCAGCAACGTCAGAGCCGGGCCGGGTAGTGACGAATGGCATGAGCCAGTATTCACGCAATGAACGGAATGCCAACAGCGCCATCGTGGTCGGCATTACACCGGCAGATTACCCTGGCGATCCTCTGGCCGGCATAGAGTTGCAAAGAAAGCTGGAAGAAAAGGCGTATGCCATGGGCGGTGGCAACTACAACGCCCCCGGTCAGTTGATAGGCGATTTTCTGGCGGCGCGCGCTTCGACTGAGCTTGGCAGTGTGGAACCATCCTACAAACCGGGCATCACCTTGTGCGACCTGGCAGAAGCCTTGCCCGACTTCGCCATACAGGCCATGCGCGAAGCCATTCCGGAATTTGACAAGAAGATCAAGGGCTTTGCCATGAAAGACGGGATATTGACCGGCGTAGAAACACGGACCTCATCTCCGATACGCATCAAACGCAATGATGGTGATTTACAGAGCCTGAACACACGGGGCTTGTTCCCGGCAGGTGAAGGTGCGGGTTATGCTGGCGGGATTTTATCTGCTGCCGTCGATGGCATCCGGGTTGCCGAAGCGATGGCAACGGATATACAGGGCATACAAGCTCAATAAATCAAACAGGGCAGATGCCAGTCTGGTCATCTGCCCTGCCTCATTCCTTCTTGCTGGCGGACCTAACCCAGCAAATCGTCCAATCCGGCACTCAACTCACTCAAAGGTGGCATGTCAACGGTGACCACTTCGGGCTTGATGCCCAGTTTCTGCGCAACATCGACAGGGAAAGTTGCTTCCTGCTCTTCTTTGGAATAATGATTTTCTTCACCACGGGCACACCAGGATGCCAGGTGAACCACGGCACCAATCTGATCAAACTCAGTCTGTTGCAAGGGTTCAGCACAAGCCTTGATAGCCGTCGCAAAACTGTCCGGGAAACGCCAGCGCTTTGACAACTCGGCACCAACATCAAAAAAATCGTAGCCAAATGAGGTGCGTTCCACGTCTGGCCTGCGGACATCAAGTGGGCCAGCTATTTTATCGATCTGCAACATTTGCTCAGGCATGCCTGCATGCATGACCAATTGGCCGATGGCATGCATCAAACCAACGGTAAAGGCAAAGTCTGAATTGGCATGGGCTTTTTTTGCCAGCCATTTTGCCACTACCGCCGTATGCAGGCTGTAACGCCAGAATTGCTTGAGGTCGACACCTGGCATGGACTTGAAACCACTGGTCAGGCCACTGCTGACCACCAGGGTACGTACTGTCATAAAGCCCAGCATCAATACGGCATCATCGACAGAACCCACCGTTCTTGATGCATGGTAGTAGGATGAATTAGCCAGACGCAGCAGTTTGGCACTAAGTACCTGATCTGCCGAGAGTTTCCTGGCAATTTCGTCGATAGACACGTCATCGTTATTAAAACTGTCTATCACTTCCTGCACAACCTTGGGAATGGAAGGCAAAGCATTTTGTTGCTGGAACAGTGTCTCGATTTTCATAGGGCATCTCCTTTAGATGAGGGGACAGCTACTACATGTCTCTCTTTTTATGTCTGGAAATTGATACGCCAGTCAGCAAATTGCCCAGGACGCATTTCATTAACCAAACTGGAACGCATCCTAATAATGTAAGAGCATTAATTCTTGCTATAAAAAATCATACTCTGATATGCGTTTTTCAGAAATGCTTTTTTTGATATCAGCATGGTTTTAAACATAAGCCACAATTGAGGCAACGCATTTATTATGTGTACGTCGCATATTTCGGGATGTTTCAGTCATTCAACGAGATATGCGTCCATTCATAAACGAAAATGACCTGACCTCCCCGCCCTGCCTCGTCGCTCCCGGAAGATTTACAAATGCAATACTCTCTTTGCTTCACTTCCAGCCAGACATGGTGGTAAAGTAAGTTTGTACACGCGATGCCGTAGTAACCAGACAGGAGACAAATCATGAAAAATGCACTTGAACTGGCAACACAGGTCGGTGAAGAACTTAAATCCAGAAAACTGATACTTACCACAGCCGAATCATGTACCGGCGGTGGCATTTCACACGCCATTACCGAAATTGCCGGCTCTTCGGAATGGTTTGACTGTGGTTTCGTCACTTATTCCAATTCATCGAAGACTGAGTTACTCGATATTCCTGCGGCACTGATTGCGCAGCATGGTGCAGTCAGCGAAGAAATCGCCGCAGCCATGGCACAGGGAGCCATCGCCAATTCAGAAGCACATATTTCGCTGTCCACCACCGGCATTGCCGGGCCTACAGGTGCAGTCCCCGGCAAACCCGTAGGCACCATCTGTTTTGGCTGGCATGTTGGTGGCATCACACATACGGAAAGGCTGGTCTTTCCTGGCGATCGTCAGGCCGTGCGTGAACAAACCGTGGTTCATGCATTGGACAAATTGCTGAGGTTCGTCAAGGAGTTGTGATTTGTCACTGAACACAGGGCGCCTCCAGGTATTGCTGGTTGACGATGACGCTGACATAGGTCAGTTATTGAGCAACTACCTGGGAAAATTCGATATCACCTGTGTCGCCGTCCAGGATGGTGTGGCGATGCAGGCGGCTATCCAGGCGCAGGACTTTGATGTTATTTTGCTCGATCTGATGTTGCCCGGCGACGATGGTATGACTTTATTGCGCAAGCTGCGCCGCCATGACACAACACCGGTCATCATGCTGACTGCAAGAGGCGAATTCGCCGACAAGATATTGGGGCTGGAATCTGGTGCCGACGACTATCTGATCAAACCGCTGGACGCACGTGAACTGGTGGCTCGCATACAAAGCGTGGTCAGGCGTTGCAGCACGGCGACAAGACCCATCCATGAAACGACTGAAAACCAGCAAACGGAACTGCGCTTTGCATCCTGGACCCTGCATATAGCAAGCCGCCAGTTACGCAACCCGGACAAACTGGTCATCCCGCTATCGAACGCCGAATTTCGTCTGCTGCATGCCTTCATCCAGAGGCCCGGTCAGATACTTAGCCGGGATCAGTTGCTTGACATTGCCCGCAATAAATCCAGCGAAGTATTTGACCGCAGCATAGACTTACTGGTCTCCAGATTACGCCAGAAACTGGGGGATGACCCGCGCCACCCAGGTATGCTGAAAACCATACGTGGCGAAGGTTATATGTTCAGCGCCAGCATGAAATGAAACGACTGATTCGCGACACCATCTTCAGCCGCCTGTTTGGCCTGGCCATGGCCGCCGTTGTGGTCAGCCATATCGCCACCTTCATATTGATGTTTGTATTTCTGGGCGATCACCGGCCACCACCCCGGCCAGGACCACATTTGCATCATCATCCGGAGCCTGGTTTACTGGGCGGCCCTTTTATGGGCTTTACCCTGAGTATGCTGTTGCAACTGCTGGTGCTGGCCATCGCCGCATGGATAGGCTCGCGCAGCCTGGCCCGCCCCATGCAGGACCTGGCTGCCGCAGCGAGTACGCTGGGCGACGCAAAAAAACCCACACCTATACCTGAGACCGGCCCGGAAGAGGCCAGACAAAGTGCACTGGTATTTAATCAGATGCAACAACGCCTGTATCTGCAAATGGAAGAAAGGGAACGCTTCCTGGTCGCCGTTTCGCATGATCTGCGGACACCGCTGACCCGCATGAAATTGCGGATTGCCCAGATACATGAAGACGGCAATGGCGAAAAACTCTTGCAGGACGTGGAAGAAATGCGTCTGATGCTGGATGCCACCCTGGAGTATTTGCGCGGCAGTGAAGAAACCCTGCAAATGCTGGATGTCAGTTCCCTGGTTGCCGCCATAGTCGACAATATGCAGGATGAAGGTAAAGCCGTCAGTATGCAGGGTACAGCGAGACCCTTATTGGCATTACCGAACGAGCTAAGACGCTGCCTTTGCAATTTGCTGGAGAACGCCATTTTTTACGGCAAATCTGCCGACATCTTCCTGCAAGACAGTGATGCAGAACTATTAATCCGCATTACCGACCAGGGACCAGGGATTCCGGAACAAGAGCTGGAAAACGTATTTTCACCCTTTGTTCGCCTGGCTACGTCACGGAACAAAAATAGCGGTGGCGTTGGCCTGGGCCTGAGCATTGCCAGGGAAATAGCCAGACGACACCGTGGTTCACTGATACTCAACAATCGCAAGGAAGGAACTGGCCTGATAGCAGAATTGCATCTGCCACGGCATTAGGGGCAACTTGTTGGGGCAGCTTTTTTGTTACAGACCACATATCCTGACTACGTAACTTTACATTTGCCCTGATTTTGTATCAACACCGATACAAAGCCGACACAAGCAGGCAACATCCAACTGACACACTGACATCTGACTGATAGTGGTTAGACTTCCAGGAGGATGCGATGACAAGCGTAAGTGGTGTAAGTGGCAGCAGTAATTATTACTCCCAGGCCAGCAGCGGTGTTCAGAGACAGGGGCGCGGCGATCCGGCAAAAATAGCGGACAGTGTATTTTCCAAGCTGGATACAAAAAACCAGGGTTATCTGGAAATATCAGACCTGGAAACAGCGTTTGGAAATATTTCCGGGACATCATCCAGTACAGCCCGCAGCACTACTGCCAGCACCGCTACCGGCGCGAGCAGCACTTCCAGCTCATCAACCGTCAATGATCTGTTTAAAAAGCTGGACAGTGATGGCGATGGCAAGGTCACCAAGGATGAGTTCAGTAGCGGCATCAAGAAATTAAGTGATGAACTGGAAACCCAGTTCAATGCACGTCGTACCAGCGGCTCACGTCCGCCACCACCACCTGATGGCGGCGGTGGTCAGGGTGAAGATGGTGGCCTGGATAAAACCCAGCTGACAGATCTTGCCTCCAAAGTCGGTGAAAGCAATAGCAGTGCGGGTGCAGCCTTGACGCAAGTGGCTCAGAACTTCGAAGCAGCCGATACCAATCAGGATGGCAAAGTCAGCATACAGGAATCGATTGCCTATCTCGAAAAGACAGCATCCGCCAGCGGTAGCTCCAGCACAGGCACCAGTACAAGCGCTACTGCCAGCACAACCAGTACCAGCGCTTCTTCTGGAACGTCCACCAGCAGCGATAGTACAGGTACCAGTGCGACCTCGGGCACCAGCGGTACGACAGCAAGTTCCAGCACGGACAGTACCAGCAGCACCAGTGATGCGGCGATTTTCAAGAAAGCCCTGCAACTGCTGCGCGCTTACGCTGTTCCTCCGCAAGATCAGACCCAGGGTCTGTCAGTCACGGCCTGAGCTTATTGATACTGCATTGACGCCGCACTGCGGCACCGATATCCCGGCAGGCAGGTTTTGGAAAACAAAAAGCCCGGACAGTCATTGAAGACTGTCCGGGCTTTTTTGAAGTTGCAGCCAGAACTCGTTTCACCATTTCACAAATAGGGGTGAGATGCGTTCTAGTTATTCAGGATCGCGGTTTTGCATGAGCAGCTCATTAATCAGTACCGATTCGACTTTGTCGGTTTGCAAACCCTTGTTCAACCCCTCCTTCAATTGAGCCCTGACCAATTCAAACCCTGCTTCCGAATGCAGATCGTCAGGATTCACCTTGGCCAGCTCAATCTGGTAATAGGTGGCAAGGGTTTTTTTGTTTTCATATAGCCAGTCCTTGTCGTCTTCCCTCACCTGTATGGTGACCTTCATTCGCACCACCTGGCCATCCACATACGCCACCTGTTGCGGCAGTTCGATATAGGCCAGCCCGGCGGCATTGCCGCGTATCGTGCGAAAGTAAAAGAAAATTGCCAATAAAATAGCAAATCCACACAGAATAATCAGCGCAGCATAACGGCCAAAGTGATCGGGTTCAGCGGCTTTTGTTACTTTACCAGGCTTTCTTTCCAGCGCAGGTTTTTTGGATGCTGTGGATGATGCCGGACGCTTGCCGGTTGTAGCAGGCCTTTGCGCAGCAGATACTACAGGCTTGGCAGTTGCCGGTGGCTCCAGCTCAAATTCCAGCGTATCGCGCTCTGGCGCCCTGGATTCACCATCAATGGATTCAAAATCCAATTGCTCACTTAACAAGCTGGCCTTTGACCTGTCTTTCGGCATACCTACCTTATCTAGCAAACATCATGCGTTTGGCCATTACATAGTTTTCCATGAGGAAACTTTTTGAGAGGATAACTCAGCTTAAGTTCCCTGTATTTTACTTAAATTAAGTGACCGCTTGATAAAATCGGGAGAGTAATTTTGTCCAAAAAAATGATGTACAACAATTCATGATCAAGTTTCGTTACAAACTAAGGGTATAAAACAGCAGCTGATTTCGCTATCATGGCGACATTTCAAGCATTTGTATTAATCGCATGTCAAGCCCCTCCACACTTTCCGACCGAAATTCCAGCATAGACAATATCAAAGCTGTTTTGATATTTCTGGTGGTTTTTGGCCATCTGATAGAAATATATGTGGGTGAAGATCATGTCTTGCGTTCCATCTGGATTTTTGTCTACTCATTCCACATGCCGATGTTCGCCCTCATGTCCGGCATGTTTTCCAAAGCACAATGGAATGAGAAGAGTTCAAGCCAACTGATTTCTGGCGTACTTGCGCCCCTGCTGGCCTTTGAAATCATTTATGAACTGACAGAATTTGCCCTGAAAGGTAGCGTCAGCGTCTATGCCAATCTGGTGGCACCTTACTGGATGCTGTGGTATCTGCTGAGCCTGCTGTGCTGGCGTCTGTTATTGCCACTGTTTGCGCGTATACAATTCCCGGTCATGCTGGCGCTGGCGCTGTCTTTGGTCGCCAGTTATTCCGAACATGCAGGTTATTTCCTTGGCGTTTCGAGAACCCTGGTCTTCTTCCCGTATTTCTTACTGGGCTGGCAGTTGGGTCAGCGTGGACTGGCAGACAAGAAAAAAGAAAAACTGATCTTCAGCGCCGCGGTGGTACTGGCAGCCCTGATCGGTTCTTTCATGCTGAAAAGCGATTTCGATTATCGCTGGTTTTATGGCAGCTATTCCTTGCACAGGCTGGAAATGGCGACGCTGGCCGGTTCTGCTTATCAACTGCTGCAATATGCCGTGTCGACAGTCATCGGCCTGTCTGTGCTGTATTTGCTGGCACAAAAGAATTTGCGTCTTGCCGGCATCGGTCAACGTTCGATTTATGTGCTGGTATGGCATGGAATGGCTTTGATCATCCTGCAAGAATCAGGCGTATTGCGCCATATCTTCAAGCTGGACCATGGAATGGCCTTGCTGATTTCGGCCCTGGTATCGATGGCTATCGTCTGGCTGTGCGCACATGAAAAATGTGAGGCAGTGACCAAGCGCTTTATTCTGAACCCCATGAGCTGGCTGCTGACAGCGCAAGGCAACAGCAACAACCCGGCTACAGTGGCACCAGCCACGGCAGAAACCGGTAAAAAAGCCCTGAGCCAGGAACCTTAAAGCCCCAACCGTCGCAGATGGTCTGGGCTGCGGTAAACACCACCAATAAAACAATTGGCCATGTACTGACATGGCCAATGCCGCTTAATCCCTGTTTTGATCCTTGTTGCCAGTCTGAATAGTCTGGCTATCAAACTGCTGTGGATTCTTGCCAGCAATACCGCAATAAAACTGCTGAATCTCGGCCATGTCGGCAGCGATATCTCCGGTTGGCATAAACATCTTGCCTATACCACCGGCTTTACGTTTGAAATCGAGGTAACCGAGTGCAATGGGTACACCTGCTCCCAGGGCAATGTAATAGAACCCGGTTTTCCAGTGCGTCACCTTGCCACGGGTTCCTTCTGGCGGCACGATCACTGTCAGGCGTGGATTTTCATTGAAGGCATCTACCGTACCCTGCACCAGATTACCGGATTTGCTGCGGTCCACAGCAATGCCCCCCAGCCAGCGCATGATGCCGCCTATGACAGGTGGAAACAGGCTGGATTTGCCCATCCAGTACACCCGCAGGCGCAAGGCAAAGCAGACCGCCAGAGTGACTGGAAAATCCCAGTTGCTGGTATGGGGTGCCGCAATCAATACATATTTCTGCTCTGCCGGGACGATGCCTTCAACTTTCCATCCCGCCAGGCGCAAGCCCATGAGAGACAGGTAGCGCATGATCGCATTAATGATGGGAGTTTCAAAAATAGTAAGGTGCATGCCGTAAGTCTTTGATCACAAAAGAGAATTTTGCCTTCTCTTCAAGCAAGCGGCATTATAGTGATCTACGGCAAATACAGGGGAGTAAATCGGGAAGTTTTTCCAAATTTCACGAAATTGTCATACCAGTTGAGAGAAGTCCGGCCTAGGGGCGCTAGCTGTTTTTAAGCCACTTCAATACTTCTTCCCACTGCGGTAAGTCTTTCTCGACACGAGATGGGGCGACATCCCAAAGGGTGGCACCATGGGCAGCCAGTTGTACATAGTTCTGGGTATCACGCAAAAACCCCAGCACTGGCAAACCCAGTTGGCCAACGTAATGGCCCAACTGATCGGCCGCGCGGCTACGGGTATTCACACGCATGCCCAGGATGCCAATCTGGCTGTCCAGCTTCATTTTGGACAGGGATTTCAAAAAATCCTCAGTTGCCAGAATATCAAAAATCGACGCCTGCAAAGGAACGATCACCTTGTCCGCCAGCTTCAATACGGCTTCCAGCCGATTGCCCTTCAGACCAGCCGGCGTATCCAGTACCACATGGGTGGTCCCCTTGGGTGGTTTCAAGACTTTGCCATCGGCGATGTCCCAGGGATGGATGACAGGTAAATTGCCGGGGCGCAAAGACAGCCAGGTGCGAGAAGATTGCTGTACATCGGTATCACCCAGCATGACCTTGTGCCCCTGCGCAGCAAAATAACCTGCCAGATTGGTAGCGACCGTGCTTTTTCCTACCCCGCCCTTGGGATTGACAATGGCAATGACTGGCATGTGTGTTCCTTTTATTCAATTCATGGAAGCGATACCTGCCAAATAGCAGTTCTGCTTCCCAATTTCATGTCTAAAACCAACAATCTACAAGCAAACCATCTACAGCAATTAGAAATGATTGTCCTTATGGTACCAGCAAGCCCAGTTGTTCGGGTGTAAGGTAGCACCATTCGCCTTCCGCGATATCCAGCGAGGTCAGCGTCAGCTTGCCTATGGCGGTACGCTGCAGGGCGGCGCAATGGTTGCCCGCAGCGGCCAGCATGCGCTTGACCTGGTGGTATTTGCCCTGTTCCAGCACAATTTCTATCAGGTATTCATCCAGTTTCTGGCAATGCACCGCTGCCAGCGGGGCAGGTTCATCATGCAGCTTAACCCCTTGCAGCAACAAACTGACCAGTTCGTCTGTCACCGGCTCTGCCGTGGTTGCCTGGTAGACCTTGGGCACATGTCGCTTGGGTGAAGATTGTGCGTGAATAAAGGGGCCATCATCCGACATCAGCAACATGCCGGTCGTGTCATGATCCAGACGCCCTACCGGCTGCACATCACGCCAGCTAAATTGTTCTGGCAGTAGCGTCAACACGCCAGGGTGATGGCTGGGCTTGCGTGAGCATTCGAAATTCGATGGTTTATTGAGCACGATATACACGCGCTCACGGTATTCCCAGTCTTCATCAAAGATATGGAATTGCAGGCCACTGGTTTCAAAGCTCAACTTGGTACTGCGTACCACTTCGCCATTCACGCTCACTTCGCCATCTTCCACCAGATCGCGACAGTATTTCCGGGTTCCAAATCCTTGCGACTGCAAGATTTTATCTAAGCTTAATTTTGTCATGACGCGACTTTATCAGATGTAGCCACTACCACGCTAGCCGGGTCCAGGCTTTCATGTGGTATGACCTTGCTCATCGTCATTCAGTTTCGGGGCCAGCGGCAAAGTAATTTTAAAACTGGTTCCCTTGTTCAATTCGCTTTCTACAATAATATTACCGCATAAGACTTCATTGACCAGGTTATAGACGATATTCAAACCCAGCCCGCTGCCACCTTGCCCCAAACGTGTGGTAAAGAAAGGGTCAAAAATACGACCGAGATTGACTTCCGGTACACCCTTGCCATTGTCACTGACTACAATTTCTGCAAATTCTTCATCGATCACCCGTGCCATGATCGACACTGTACCGCGATAATCACCTTCAAACGCATGGATGAAGGCATTGTTGATCAGGTTCGTGAGCACCTGCCCCAAAGGTCCGGGATAACTATCCATCATCAGTTTAGGCGGCACTTTAAGGATGATATCGTGACGGGTCTTGCGTATGGTCGGGCCCAGTGTGACGATCAGTTCGGACAGCATTTCATCCAGGGCAAACACGCGGCGGTTGGCGCTGGTACGGTCTACTGCCACCTGCTTGAAGCTGATCACCAGTTCCGAGGCTTTGCTCAAATTACGTAACAACAAGTCTGCGCCAGTCTTGGCATTCTTCAGGTATTCTTCCAGCACCGAACGACGCATGCCCTTGTCAAATTCCAGCAAGACATCATCGGTGTGCTGCGCCAGCGTACTGGCCACGGTGACACTGGTGCCGATAGGTGTATTCAGTTCATGCGCAATACCTGCCACCAGCGAGCCTAGTGCTGCCATTTTTTCGGTGCGCAAAAGCTCGCGCTGGGCGCGTTGCAGGTTTTCCAGCACCACCGTCAATTCACTGTTTGCCACTTCCAGTGCCTGGGTTCGCTCTGATACCCGTCTTTCCAGCGTGGTGTTCATGTTACGGATTTCCTGTTCATTCTGGCGCTTTTCGGTAATGTCTTCCTGCACCAAAATAATCAGCGGTTCATTTCCCAGCCGTATCATGCGTCCCGATACCTGGCAAAGAATAATTTTTTCTTGCCGCCCACAAGTCAGCCAGGCTTCGTAATCATGAATTTCACCATCACGCTCAACGATACGCAAAATTTCAAAGAAATCATTTTCACTGCGCCACAAGGCTTTCTGGGTGTCGGTATCTCCCAGGATTTCATCATGTGACCATAAAAACTGCCTGACCCAGGCATCATTGACGTCAATCATGTTGTAGTGCTGTGACTTGCGCAAGACAGTCATGGCAACCGGGGATGCCTGGAAGATGCCGATAAATTTTTCTTCGGTAATCTTCAATGCCTGTTCGGCACGCAGGCGCTCGTTCAATTCCTGTTGCAGGACAATGTTTTGCGCTTCGCGCTCAGTAATCAGACGCCCCAGGTTCAAGCGCATTTTATCCAGGCCCTGCGCCAGGTTGCCGATTTCATCCTGACGCAACCATTCCAGCGGCTGATCCAGCTTGCCACGTGCCAGACGGCCGGTTGCCAGTTGCAACTCCTGTATCGGCCTGACGATGCGACGCTCAAACAGCAACCAGATCAGGATGAAAGAAAATATCACCTGCACCAGCAAGGCCAGCCCCAGCTTGAGGAAGTCGGCCCACAATTCTTTTTCTATGTGTTCCGTGGTCAGTTCCAGCATGACCGTGCCGATCACCTTGGTTTCCAGCAAGATGGGTCTTTCCTCATGCAGGAATTTGGCGTCGGCTTTTTTGAATTTGGCGCTGCGTGCAAAGATGGATTTGGATTCGTCAAATACTTCAACGCTCACCACTTCGGGGTTGCGCATGACGGCCTGGATAAATTGATTGGCAACGGCCTTATCCAGCGTCCAGACCGGCACCGCCATGGCCCGGGACAGCATGTCAGCATATTGCGACATGGGATTGCGGACGCGTAACTGCAACTCGCGTTCGTAACGGTCTTGCACCAGAAAACGCCCCAGCACGGTCGCTGGCAATACTATCCCAACTACAACGCCAAGAATAAGAATTTGTCGGAGAGAGAGCGTTCGCAATGGATTACCTGTCGTAAGCGGCAGTTACTTCGATTGCTGCTTGCGCCATAACTGTATATTCGACGCAATCAATTTATTCATCACGTTCTGTTTATCCAGTTTGTATACGGCCTTGGCAATCCGCCCGCGCATCTCCGGTGTATTGCAAGGCGATTTATGCGACAGGGTCAGATACAGGTTTTCATTCGTGATGGGCGGCGAGACTGTTTTCAGTCCCGTGATATTCAGCTTGGCTACATAGGCCAGACCAGGGTCTTCTTCATAAATCAGATAATCGGCCCGCGACAGGCTCAACATCTTCAAGGCTTGTTCCAGGCTGGGCACCATGGAAATTTTAAGGGATTCCTTGGCATAGCGGTCAAACTCTTCGCCAAAGCTGTTATTGATCACGGTCACGCCTTGTTTGCCAGTCAGATCAGCCCATTTTTTGTAGGGCAGATTGAAATTGCTGCGGGTCCAGATCACTGTGCGGGTTTCGCGAAAAGCCGGATAAAAATAATCCATGTATTCCAGCCGAGGCTGAGTAAAAAAAGCGCCAGCGAGCAAGTCGACGCGACCCAGCTTTGCTTCTTCCTGCACCCGCCCCCAGGGGCCGACATATTTCACGTCAATCGGCACACCAATTTCTTTGGATAGCAGTTGCATCCATTCAGCATTGGCCCCAATCAGGCGATTTTCATCTTCAGGATCACGCCACAGATAAGGAGGATATTCAGGATTGCCGGTTGCCAGCAAACTCTTGCAGGATTCATTGGCATGAGCCGGAAAGCCAACAACCATCAGTGCTACCAGTATCATCCAGCAAGCTAGTTGCCACACGGCACTACTGGAAGGAATAGCTTTGCAAGAATACCGCTTCATAGCACAACCTTCTCAGCAAGAATGGGGGAATAGATGTTTAAGTCTAACTGCTGGAATTAGGCTTGGCAAGAAAGTAGTTGTGCTTAAGGAACGGTTTCCAAAAAGAAAATAATTGACCGACGTTTGCCGGTCAATTTCACCCTGTTCCATGCAGCCTATGCATACGCTGCACGGCAAAACAAAGACAGGACAAGCCGACTTAACGTCTGGCGATACTGTTGCCGTTGCTTCTCACCAGATCACCAGACATCATGCCAGGGTCATGTTCAAAGCTATAGGTTTGTTTGTTGCCACCTTCGAACACCACCGTGACATTCCAGATCTTGGTGGTTTTTACTTTTTGCTCGATTTTGTGGCCAGCCAGGGCACCGCCTGCGGCTCCGGCGATGGTGGCCAGATCACGTCCGGTGCCACCACCAACCTGATTACCCAGTAAAGCACCAGCAACACCACCAGCAATCACACCCAGCGCACCACCCTCGCCTTCCTTCTCGGCCATCTCTACTGCCACTACTTTGCCGCATTCAGGGCAAACCGGTTCTACCCTGGCAGCAGCAGGTGCGGGAAGCGACTTGCTCATGTTTTGTTTGGCCTGAACCAATGCCGCATTGTATTCCGCCCTGGCGTCGCGCAGGCATTGCATTCTGGCAGATGAAGTGGATGCGTCTGCACACAATTTTTTATCATCGTTATAGCGGACTGAAGCACGTTTGCTTTCCTCAGCATAACGTTGCCTGGCAGCAGGATTTTGCGCAAATGCGCCAGTCACTGCAGTCAACATCAGGCTGGCAATCAGCACTTTCTTGTTCATGTAAAGCTCCTTAATTAATCAAAATTTGTATCGCTTTGCGAAACATATTACTTATAACGTCGATACGGGAAATTTGATGACCTAAATTACAATAATTGACAGTTCCTGTCCTGCATTTAAGCAAGAATTTAAACGATGTTGCGCACGCCCACAGGCTTGCTTGTTGTCGCTGACGAACTTAGTGACGCGAGGATCTTGTCGCGGCAGATCGACAGGATTTCGTCGGCCAGGGGTGAATCGTCCGGGCAGGCCCGCGACATGGCAATGGCACCAACTGCATGCGCCAATATGTCCAGGGACCTGGCTCGCGCCTGGCCTGCGTCTGCACCATCCAGCGACATGTCTTTCTGACTCAGCGCAGCCAGCAGACTCTCAATGCCGACTGCAAACGTGGTCCGGACAGCTTCCGGTTGACGCCCGGCATCCCCGCACAACGCAGCCATCGTGCAGCCGGTCCCACGCGTGTCGCGATGCTCGCGTGAGAGGTAAAGCCGCACAAATTCCGACATGTCCACACCAGCGGTCTGCGCCGCAGCCTGTGTGATGGTGCAGGCTGCCGATTCCGCCATCAGATCGGCCTTGGAGCGAAAGTGCTTGTAGAAGCCGCCGTGGGTAAAGCCAGCAGCAGCCATCAGATCGGCAACGCCAACCCCATCGTAGCCACGCTCCCGAAACAATGTGGATGCCGTCTCGACAACATGTGCCCGGTTGGCCTGCACCTGGGCCTTGGTGATCTTCATTTCTCGTCCTCGGTGGATTTAAGCATGTATGAAGACCTCATTATATATTGATGTCAATCGTAATCAAAGTCTTGACAATTTAGATTATGATCGTCATCATTATAAAAATACTCAACACCTGAGGCCGAAGCAACATGACCAATAAACCACTTTTCGAACCTTACGACCTTGGCAGTCTGAGGCTCGTCAATCGCATCGTCATGGCGCCGCTGACCCGCAGCCGGACCAGTGCCCAGCATGCTGGCCTGATCATCACCCACCCCTTGCAAACGCTAACGCCCAGTAAGGTCGGCGGGCCGCGCATCGGTGTGGCCTCAATCTGCATATCACCCATCGGGGGCTGAGCCCCTTTTTAACCCAGAGAGAAAACACATGACTACATCTACCTCCGTTCTTATTACAGGCGCTTCCACCGGTATCGGTGCAACCTACGCCGAGCGTTTCGCGCGCCGTGGCCACGATCTCGTGCTGGTGGCACGCGACAAAGTGCGACTGGATGCCCTTGCGGCCCGCCTGCATCAGGAGCATGGCGTTACCGTCGATGTCCTGCCGGCTGACCTTACCAAATCCAGTGACCTGCTCGCCGTCGAAGCACGTCTGCGTGATGATGAACGCATCGAAACGCTGATCAATAATGCCGGGATGGCACAGTCTGGCAGCTTCATCGAACAGACCCCCGATCAGGTCGAGCGGCTTATTGCGCTTAACACCATCGCCCTGGCACGACTCTCAAACGCAGTTGCTCCACGCTTGGTGCGTGCTGGTAAAGGCGCAATCATCAACATCAGCTCAGTTGTTGGCCTGGCACCTGAATTCAGCATGTCGGTCTATGGCGCAACCAAGGCCTTCGTGCTATTTCTTTCGCAAGGCCTGCACCTGGAACTATCGCCCAAAGGCGTCTATGTCCAGGCCGTGCTTCCCGCTGGAACCTACACTGAAATCTGGGAACGTGCGGGTATCGACATCAGTACCTACTCCGAGATGATGAAAGTAGACGATCTGGTTGATGCAGCGCTGGTCGGCTTTGATCGCCGTGAACTGGTCACCATTCCGCCGCTGCAAAACGCTGCGCGCTGGGACGCTCTCGATACAGCGCGCCAAGTGCTGCTTTCGGATATTCAACAAGCGAACGTGGCCGGGCGCTATCGTCCACAAGCCTGACCCTGACCATTTCCCCCTAAGCTTACCCGAAGATCCACGCCATGCCGTCTCTATTGAGAACTACCCTTTGCCTCCTGGTGCTGTGCGCGGCGCTTGTTTCACCGTTCGTTTCACCGCTTGCCGTGGCCAGCGATGTAATTGCAACGAACGTCAATACGAGCACTGCGACCACACCACAGGGAGTGACGTGGAGGGACGTACCTACGCAGAGCGTGTCCGCTGGCGGCGTGGACTTCGCGTATCGTGAACTCGGACAACACAACGGTGGCACACCGGTGGTGTTTCTCGTACACCTGGCTGCTGTCCTGGATAACTGGGACCCACGTGTTGTTGACGGGTTTGCTGAAAAACATCACGTGGTCACGTTCGACAATCGTGGCGTCGGTGCATCGACGGGCACGCCTGCAAACACGATAGAGCAAATGGCGGATGACGCCATCACTTTCATCAAAGCCAGGGGATACAAGCAGGTTGATCTCTTCGGCTTCTCGATGGGCGGAATGATCGCGCAAGAGATTGTGTTGAAGGAGCCTGACTTGGTACGCAAACTGATCCTGGCTGGCACAGGACCTGCGGGTGGCCCAGGTATTAGTACGGTGGCGGGTGTGGCCAACTACGATTTGCTCCGTGCGACCTTCACCGGTCAGGATCCCAAGCAATATCTCTTCTTCACGCGTACACCGGGCGGCATCGAAGCTGGGAAGGCCTTCTTGACGCGTTTGCAAGAGCGCACCCAGAACCGCGACAAGGAAATCACAGTGCGGGCCTACGTGGCACAGCTACAGGCGCTCGGCGCGTGGGGACAGAAGCTTCCTGCCGATCTCTCGGTGGTCAAGCAAGCCGTTCTGGTGGCAAATGGCGATGGCGACCGGATGGTTCCGACCAGTAATTCGCATGACCTCGCCAAGCGCCTGCCACATAGCCAGTTGATCATCTACCCAGATGCTGGCCATGGCGGGATATTCCAGTACCACGAGGATTTCGTATCCAAAGCGCTGGCATTTCTGGCGAACTGAGCTTTCATCCCTTTTTTTGCTGTTCTGAATGATGCTTAACATATCAAACACCTAACCCCACAGGAGAAACAACCATGACATTCAAGGCACTGCTTACCAGCAAGACGGGCGACGTGATTTCCACCACCCTGGTCGACTTTGACGAAGCCGACCTGATGCCGGGCGACGTCACCGTCGCGATCGACTATTCGACAATGAACTACAAGGATGCGATGGCGGTCAGCGGCCGCTCGCCGGTGATACGCCAGTTTCCGCTGATTCCAGGCATTGACTTCTCGGGCACTGTTGAAACCTCGTCGCACCCAGGATTCGCAGTGGGTGACCGCGTTGTCGCCAACGGTTGGGGTCTGAGTCAAACCCACCATGGCGGTTTCGCGCAGAAGGCACGCGTCAACGGCGACTGGCTGGTCAAACTGCCTGACGTGTTTTCAACGCGCGATGCCATGGCCATTGGTACGGCAGGGTACACCGCAATGCTGTCGGTGCTCGCGCTGGAGCATGCGGGTGTGACGCCGGGCAAAGGTGATGTGTTGGTGACTGGGGCTGGCGGTGGCGCTGGCTCCATCGCTATCGCTTTGCTGTCCAAGCTGGGT
Source organism: Undibacterium sp. Ji49W (assembly GCF_049340205.1). Classification (NCBI taxonomy): domain Bacteria; kingdom Pseudomonadati; phylum Pseudomonadota; class Betaproteobacteria; order Burkholderiales; family Oxalobacteraceae; genus Undibacterium; species Undibacterium sp. Ji49W. The sequence goes on from NZ_JBMPOW010000008.1 coordinate 18,790, forward strand.
TATCGGGTGGTCGCCTCGACCGGGCGACAGGAAGAGACGGACTACCTGCGCGAACTGGGTGCAGCCGAGGTCATCGATCGCAGCACGCTGTCCGGGCCGGGCGCGCCGATCGCCAAGGAACGCTGGGCCGGAGCGATCGACTCGGTGGGTAGCCACACACTGGCCAGTGTGCTGGCACAAACCTGCTACCGTGGCGCGGTAGCAGCCTTCGGACTTGCGCAGGGCGCGGACCTGCCCGGCTCAGTGCTGCCCTTCATCCTGCGCAACGTGACCCTGGCCGGTATCGACTCGGTCAACGCGCCGCAGGACGTGCGGCTGCAGGCATGGGCACGTCTGGCCACCGATCTGGACTTGGGCAAGCTGGCCCGCGCAACGCAGGTCGTCGGCCTGGCCGATGTACCTGGTCTTGCTGCTCCGGTACTCCAGGGCCAGGTACGTGGCCGCACGGTCGTGGATGTCAACGCGTAAAGGCCTAGCCTGCTACGCCACATCAATTAACCAACATTCGAGTTAGTGAACACGGTTCTCCAGGAAAACTCGCCGTGGCGGGCGTCAGCGAACATGAGCCCAATTCGATGCTAATGTCCGGTTAAATAAAAAAACCCGCCGGATGGCGGGTTTGCACTGAGGACAACCGGAACACTTACAGTTTTGCCTTGATCAGCTTACCGAGTATTTCCACACCCTGATTGATGCGCTCTGGCGATACGGTCACGAATGACAGGCGGAAGGTATTCGGTGCTGGATTATTGGCATAGAAAGGACCGCCTGGAACAAAGGCCACGTTTTGCTGTATCGCTTCATCCAGCAACTGCTTGCTATCCATATGCGCAGGCAGGGTCACCCAGATGAACATGCCGCCTTCTGGCCTGGTCCATTGCACGCCTTCCGGGAAATATTTGCTCATGGCTTCCAGCATGGCATTGCATTGCTTGGCATACAAAGTACGGATGGTAGGAATATGTTCGGTCAGGAAACCATCCTTGATGACTTCATACACCACCATCTGTGTCAGTTGCGCCGTATGCAGATCAGCTGCCTGCTTGGCTTGTTCCAGCTTGCGTATCAGTGGTGCAGGGCCGACTACATAACCAAGGCGTATGCCTGGTGTCAGTACCTTGGAAAAAGAACCCATATAGATGACGCCACCCGGATTCATGTTCAGCATCTTCGGCAGGGGTTCACCGCTATAGCAAAGATCACCGTAAGGATTATCTTCAATCAGCGGTATGCCCATGCGGGCGCAGGTTTCTACTAACTCGAAGCGACGTTCTACGGACAGGGTACGACCGGTAGGGTTCTGAAAATTCGGCAAGGCATACATCAGGCGTGCGCCTTCACCCTTGGCAGCGACAGATGCCGGTACGACGCCATGTTCGTCAGTATCCACCGATTCAAATTCAGGACGATATACAGAAAACGCCTGCAAGGCACCCAGATAGCTGGGCGTTTCCACCAGAACTTTGCTGCCCTCATCGACCAGTACTTTGCCTAGCAGGTCCAGACCCTGTTGCGAGCCAGATACCATCAGCAATTGATCTGGCAATATTTTGGAGTCACTGGTAGACAAGGAATCTGCCAGGAATTCGCGCAGCGGTGCATATCCATCGGTAGGACCGTATTGCAGGGCCGATTTGCCCTGTTGCGACAATACCTTGTCAAAGGCGGCGCGCATGCGCTTTACCGGGAAAGTTTCAGGGGATGGCAATCCACCAGCGAAGGAAATAACTTCAGGACGCATGGTCACTTTCAGAATTTCGCGGATGGCCGAGCTTTGCAACTGCTCTGCACGTTGGGAAAATTTCCAATCTATCGGGCTGGGATTCTCAAGTTTCATGCTGGTCTCACTGTATAAGGATTGCCATCACAGGCAGGTTATCGTTTTATAAAATTTAAGCGATTTCGGCGATCAATTCGATTTCCACGCAAGCACCCATAGGGATTTGCGCCACACCAAATGCTGAACGGGCATGCTTGCCCTGCTCGCCAAAAATTTCGCCTATCAGTTCGGAAGCACCGTTAGTTACCAGATGTTGCTCGATATAGTCAGGCGTGGAATTCACCAGGCTCATAACTTTGACGATGCGTTTGACGCGGTTCAGGTCGCCGCCGCAAGCAGCCTGCAACGTAGCAATCAGGTCAATCGCCACGGCACGTGCCGCCAGTTTGCCTTCTTCAGTAGTAATATTTTTACCCAACTGACCTACCCATGGCTTGCCATCTTTTTTGGCAATGTGGCCAGAGAGGAAAACCGTATTTCCGGTTTGTGCATACATCACATAAGCCGCAGCCGGAGTTGCTACTGCTGGCAATTCAATGTTCAGTGCTTGAAGCTTTGCATAAAATGACATGTGTTTTTTCCAGGAAAAGTCGGACAGCCCTCACTGGCCAACATAATTAAATTAAATTTTTATTATTGTTTTTTGCAGAAAAAAATCTGCTTCTGCAAAATGAAGAATCTCGCCCACCAGTTGAGGAATAACGGAAGTCTTCTTATTAGACCTCTATTGTAAGCCCCTGCCACCCCGATTAACACCCCCAAAGCTGGCGCTGAAGGCAGATTAAATTCGGTCATGGCTTTTTTTCAAGCCGTTTCAGCGCCGGATATTCATGCGCCTGCCAAAGCCCACCACCACGATCACCGCCAGCGCAAACAGGATTTCTCTGCCACTCAGGGTTTCACCCAGTATCACAGCCGCGCCCAGCAGGCTCAAAAAGGGTTGCAGTAATTGCACTTGTCCGACACGGGCAATCCCGCCCAATGCCAGCGCCTTGTACCAAAAGAAAAAGCCGATGAACATGGAAAACACGGATACATAGGCAAACCCGGCCCAGGCCCGGCCCGATGCCTGAATGCCATAATGCCAGCCCAGCCACAAAGTAATTGGTAACAATACCGGCATCGCCAGTAGCAAGGCCCAGGAAATCACCTGTTGCCCACCCATGCTTTGTGACAGGCGCCCGCCTTCGGCATAGCCCATGGCAGCGGCGATCACGGCCACAAACAAGGCCAGGTCAGCCATCTGGAAAGAACCGCCCCCTTGCATCAGAGCAAACACGATCACCAGGCCACTGCCAAGCAGGGCCATCAGCCAAAAGCCCATGGAAGGTTTTTCATTGAAACGCAATGCTGCAAACAAGGCGGTTGCCAGTGGCAAGATACCCAGCACGATAGCACCATGTGAAGCCGGCACATGCGCCATGGCAATTGAACTGAACAGGGGAAAACCCACTACCACACCCAGCGCTGTGATCAGCAAGGGTTTCATTTGCGCACGCTGTGGCCACTTGCCGCCCTGCATCCATAACAATATGCCGGAACAACAGGCCGCCACCACGGCACGCCCAAGCGCGACAAATACAGGGTTCAATTCTGCCACTGCCATGCGGGTAAATGGCAGGGTCAGGCTGAAGATGATGACACCGACCAGGCCCAGTACCATGCCCTTGTTTTCCTGTATCACCATGGCGAACCTGTCCGTTCAATAAATAAGTTGTTATGCATCATGAAGTCACCAGCATGGGGTACAGCGACAAAACCAGCAGCAGGGCCATGCCATAGTTGAAGATGCGCAGATTCCGTTCCACCTTCAGTAAATGCCTGACTTTGGCACCAAACAGCACCCACAGACTGATACTGGGTAAATTGATCAGGGCAAACACAGCCGCCGCCAGGGCGACCACCCAAAAACCACTTGAGGCCGGAATATAAGTGCTAAAAGCACCGAGAGCCATGATCCAGGCTTTGGGATTGATCCATTGAAACGCTGCCGCACTCATGAAACTCATGGGACTGGCTTTATGCGTGCCATCCTGGGTCTTGTTTTCCGACGAACCGGCATTGGCGATATTCCAGGCCAGGTACAGCAGATAAGCTGCGCCGCCCCATTTCAAGACAACATACAACCATGGAAAAACTGCAAACAGGCCAGCCAGGCCCACACCTACGGCCAGTACCAGCACCATAAAACCCAGGTTGATGCCCATCATATGTGGCAAAGTGGCACGAAAACCGAAATTGACACCAGAAGCCAGTAACATCAGGTTATTGGGGCCCGGTGTGATCGAAGAAACCAGGGCGAACAGGGCAAATGCCATGAAAGTATGTATCGCCATATCAAGCCGCCAATAAAGTAAGGGGCTGCAATGTGTGCTGGCTGAATGTAAGTGTCTCGTCCATCATGATTCTCCGTTTTTTGCTTTGGTGTTGTGCTATCCTAAACGCAAAAACCAATACAGTACCAATACACTACAACCAATAATATTCATACTGTAATGGCTCTTTATCCATTACAGCACGGAGACATGGCATGCTGACACCCACCTTTTATATCTCGCGCGACTCTGGCGGTTCACTGGTAGAACAAATCGTCAATGCGGTGGCAACCCGCATAGACGACAAACTGTTGCGCACGGGGGCACGCATGCCGTCGATACGCCAGTTTGCCGATGAACAGGCGGTATCGCGCTTTACCGTGGTGGAAGCGTATGACCGGCTAGTGGCCAAGGGTTACCTGGAGTCGCGGCGTGGTGCAGGTTTTTTTGTACGCGAGCGGGCGTCCATGCTTAACAATGTGCCTAGCACAGCACAGGCCATTCTCCCCACCCAGAATCTGGATGTGGTGTGGCTGGTACGCAATATGTTCCGTCAATTGCCGCCACAAAAAATGCCAGGATCAGGGGTCTTGCCACACGACTGGCTTGATGGCGAACTGGTCGCCAATGGCCTGCGCGCCATCAGCCGCCTGAACCAGAACTTGTTATTGCATTACGGCACCCCACAAGGTTTTTTGCCGTTGCGTCAGCAGTTGCAACTGAAACTGGCTGAACTGGAAATTGCTGCATCCCCAGAACAGATCGTCATGACCAGTGGTGTTACACAGGCGCTGGACCTGGTCGCACGTGAATTTACCCAGCCCGGCGACACCATCTTTGTCGATGATCCTGCCTGGTTTTTGATGTTTGGTTCTTTCGCCATTCTTGGCACCAAAGTGATAGGCATACCGCGCCTGCATGATGGTCCGGACGTGGCAAAACTGGCAGAACTGGCGGCCTTGCACAAACCCAGGCTGTATATCATCAACTCGGTTTTGCATAACCCGACCTCGACGTCGCTGTCCGCTGCCAAGGCTTTCCAGGTATTGAAAACTGCCGAAGAACATGATTTCATCGTCGTCGAAGACGATGTGTATTGCGACATGCATCCGGGCCCGGCAGTACAGGCCGCCACCCGTATTGCTGCACTGGATCAGTTGCACAGGGTGATTTATCTGGGTGGATTTTCCAAGACACTGGCGGCAAATCTGCGGGTAGGTTTCATCGCCACCTCACCAGAACTGGCGATACGCCTGGCTGACCGTAAAATGCTGTCAACCCTGACCACTACTGAAATTGGTGAAAGGGTGGTCTACAAGATCCTGTCGGAAGGACATTACCGCAAGCATGTCGACCGCATACGCGTCAAACTCGATGGTGTGCGTGATGACATCACCAAACGTCTTGAGCAACTGGGCATGAAGATCGATTACCGCACGCCGGCAGGCATGTTCTTGTGGACAGAAACCGGCTGCGACACCAACAAGCTGACCGAAAAAGCCATGGAGCAAGGCTATTTGCTGGCTCCGGGCAGCCTGTTTTCACCCAATCAGCTACCGTCCACCAGGATGCGCATCAACATCGCTGCAATGTCTGACCCTGGTGTGTGGGAATTCTTGAAACGAGAAGCACGCTGATGCAGCTTGATGCAACTGAATGCAACTGAATAGCGGCTCTCTTGTGACAATTGTGACAATTGTGACGAATTACGTATCAATGCAGGCTGGCGTTCGCCAGTTTGACTCCAAACCAGACAAACAGGCCACCTACGCCACTGGACAGGCTGGCCGACAGGCGGCGACGCTGGCTAAAGCCGCGTGCCAGGCGTGCGCCCACAAAAATCAGTACGGACAAGTACACTGAACTGAACACCATCACCACCGCACTGAGGACAAGGAAGGGAATCGCCGGTGTCGGGTAATTCGGATCGATGAATTGCACAAAGAAAGACAACAGGAACAAGATCGCCTTGGGGTTCAGCAAACTGATCACCAGCGCGCGCTTGAACGGGTTTTGCATATTCACCGCAACCGCCTGTGTTTCAGTCACCGTTACGGTTTTGTTGCGCCACTTTTGAACAGCCGCCCAGATCAGATTGATACCCACCCACGCCAGGTAAGCCGCACCTGCATATTTCACCATCAGGAATAAGGCTGGGTAGGTACGTAAAATACCGGCAGCGCCCAGGGCTGTCAGCGTCAACAGCACACTGTCACCAACAAAAATACCCATGGCCCCCTTATAGCCCTCGCGCACGCCGCGTGCGGTAGCAACTGCCAGCACATAGATAGAATTCGGGCCCGGCAACAAAACTATACCCAATGCACCCAGCACATATGTCCACAAATCGGTTACGCCATAAAAACTCATTTTTCACCTGCCCTCATTGATAACTGATCGCTGATTATGCATGCCCACGTGGGCATCAAAACTCATGCGGATACAGCCTCAAGATTACCAGTTTGCCTTGCTTCCCGCTCGTGCCTGACCAATGCCTCACCGGCTCTGCGCATCAGGCTGAGGGCGGTATCGCCTTCACGCAAGGTTGCCGTACGTACCGAAGCGCTGATCTTCATTTCCTTGCCGGATACGGCAATAGGCATGGCCACCACGGTAGCGCGGGCGCGGTCAGCAATCTTGTCGGCATCCTCTGCCGATGCTTCTGGCAGCAACACGCAGAATTCTTCACCGCTATAGCGGGCGATGCAGTCATAAGAGCGCATCGCCCGTTTGACGCGCCTGCTTACTTCGACCAGGATGACATCCCCTACCTGTGGCCCATGGATATCATTGATATGTTTGAAATCATTCAGATCCAGCACCAGCACCGATAACTGTTTGCCCAGCCGCGTGTGGCGCTGTAGCTCTGCATCGGAAACACGCATGAACTCGCGCCAGTTGGCAACGCCGGTGACCGGGTCCGTATTTGCCTGTCTTTCCAGTTCCTGTTCGGCACTCAGCAATTTTCTTCTGTACCGGTGCACATAGGCTGCAATTGCATGGCCGGTAATGGCAACGGCTGGCAGGATAAGTACCACGCTGGCGGCCTGGGAAAACGTGCTGGCCTGCTTATACAGCAACAAGAAACAGGACGCTGCCGCAAATACAAACAGCGGCGCGCGTAACTGGGTCAAAGCCAGCGGAAAGGAAATAAAAGCCATCAGTATCAACCAGGCATCCACCATGTAATGCCCGAAATATTCACGCGGCAGGCAGGCATTGCTGATGAACTGTGTCAGCAATACCATCACTATCCAGTGCAGGGCATAGCGGTCCAGTACCGGCACATTTTCCACCTTCGCATATTGCCTGATCAGCCATATCGAATAAGCCAGCACAGCAACGCGCAGCAATAACAGGCCAGCCAGTGGCCAGCCTATATCATGAAACAACACATCCACCAGTGCCAATGGCAAAAATGCCCACAGCATGATGCGTACCACCCGACGTACCTGTGCCCGGTCCTGTTTTGTATATTGAGAACGGTAATTCTCTTCGCTGACATCTTTGTAGTTCATCTGGATTCCGGAACCTGACTTTTTATCATGTTTGTGATGCTTTACTTCTCAGTCAATTATTATCAATTGAGCACTTCGTTTGGCCATATATGCATATCTATGCTACATTCTCATTCTGAATTTCCGTCGCTTCAGATAAGCCCTATAAAGCACAACAAAGCCAGACAAAGCCCGACTTAATTATATGCCCCACTTGCAGCAACAACATGTTAAAGATTGCATAGGCAACGCGCCTTTGCCTGGCATGTTCGCGCGCGCAAACATAGTCACGCCAACAGGCGCAGCAGTCTTCCAAGCCACCTGCTGTTGTTGTTGAGTCTGCACAATTAGCGCAGAAGGGCACTGCCCTACCCCTGCCATGCGATGCATCAGGTCACACCTACCACATTTTCAATTTCATATTTTTATAACAAGATGGACATACTTCTCTACGACAATTGGGAACGCCGCCTGCGCCCCTTCAGCCCGCTGAACAAAGACTGGGTCGGCATGTATTGCTGCGGCCCTACCGTGTATGACTATGCCCACATCGGCAACCTGCGCACCTATCTGTTTGAAGACTTGCTGCGTCGTGCTCTGGAATGGAATGGCTATACCGTGCGTCACGTCATCAACATCACCGATGTTGGTCATCTGGTGTCTGATGGTGATGACGGTGAAGACAAGATGGAAAAAGGCAGTCGCAAAGCCGGTGAATCTGCCTGGCAGATTGCTGACCGCTTCACCGCCGCCTTCAAGGATGACCTGCACCGTCTGCACATCCTGGAACCGGCCATCTGGTGCAAGGCCACCGATCACATTGCTGAACAGATCGATTTCATCGCTGCCATAGAAAAAAATGGCTACACCTACCGCACCAGCGATGGCATTTATTTTGATACCAGCAAACAGGATGACTATGGCTTTCTGGCGCGCATCAAGCGTGATGCCATCAAGGCTGGCAGCCGTGTTGACCTGGGTGAAAAACTGCATGCAACCGATTTCGCCCTTTGGAAATTCAGCCCGCCAGATGAACACCGCCAAATGGAATGGGATAGCCCCTGGGGCCGTGGCTTCCCTGGCTGGCATATAGAATGCTCGGCCATGTCAGCCAAATACCTGACGCCCTGGTTTGATATCCATTGCGGTGGTGAAGACCATATCGCCATCCATCATAGTAATGAGATAGCGCAAAACCAGGCTTGCCATGGTACCCGCCTTGCCAACTTCTGGATGCATGGTTATTTCCTGCAAATCGATTCTGGCAAGATGTCCAAATCGACTGGTGAATTTTTGCGCCTGCAAACCCTGCTGGACCAGGATATTGATCCGCTGGCATATCGCTACCTGTGCCTGACTGCGCATTACCGCAGCCAGATGCAATTCAGCTTTGAAGCCCTGCTATCCGCACAGACAGCCTTGCAACGCTTGCGTGAGACTTATCACGCATGGCCAGAAGGCGGCAACGTCAGTGCCGAATACCGTGAGAAATTCACTGCCTTCATCAATGAAGACCTGAATGTTCCGCGTGCTTTGGCACTGGTCTGGGAAATGCTGAAAGCCGATTTATCCGACGCCGACAAAAAAGCCACGCTGACAGAATTCGATAAAGTCTTTGGCCTGGGCCTGGCGCAATGGCAACCTGCCGTGCTGGCAATTCCGGCAGAAGTGCAACATCTGGCAGAACAGCGCCAGGCAGCGCGCAAGGCCAAAAACTGGGCCGAAGCAGACCGCCTGCGCGGCGAACTGCATGCATTAGGCTATGAAGTAGAGGACAAGGCCGAAGGCATGCAGATCAAGAAACTGTAATAATTAGCAGCATAAAAATAATTAACAGCATAAAGCCAGCAGGGGAAACAACCGTTTCCCCTATTTTCTTTCAAGACCAGGGGAAGCATCATGCAAAAACCTTCACTGTTAAGCAATGCAGCAATCATCGCCAGCATGATGGTACTGCCGGGTTTCAGCCAGGCGGGTACTTATATCGAGGGCAAGGACATACCCGCAGACTTGCGCCCCTTCGTCACTGCCGATACCAAACTGCTGGCCTTTGTCAGCGCGGACCTGAACGGTGACGACAAGGCTGATTATGTTTTCATTGTGGAAAAACAAAAGAAACGCCCTACAGATGAAGATATAGAAGATGGGCAGCGCCCTTTGCATATCGCCATACGCCAGGCCGATAGCAAATTGAAACTGGTCAAGACCAATGAAAAAATCGTCCTCTGCTCCACCTGTGGTGGCATGATGGGCGACCCGTTTGCCGACCTGACGGCAAACAAGAAAAGCTTCACAGTGTCCCATTACGGCGGCAGCGCCTGGCGCTGGGCGAATGCCTATCAGTTCAATTATTCGCGCAAGGACGATACCTGGCAGTTGGTGAAAGTGTCTGAATCTTCCTTCCACACCAGCGAACCGGATAAAGCCAAAGAAAAGATTTATACGCCACCCAGGCATTTCGGCAAAATTGATATCGCCGATTTCAATCCTGAAAAATTCAAGAATCCTGGAATCAAATAAAAACAGGGGAAATGAATTCCCCTGTTGCGTCTATAAATTGCGCCTATAAATTGCGTCTATAAATTGCGTCTATAAACTCCTCTCAACCTGCAAACGTATCGTTGTACTTCCCGGCGTCACCGAACTGCGCAGCCTGCGGCCGTCCTGATCCTTATATTGCGAGGCCTGCAGCACATCCTGATGCAAGAGATTGCTGATCGACAAACGCAGTTGCACTTTATTTCCCAGCTTCCACAAACCATACATATCCAGGTTACGGCTGACACCACTATAGTTGCGCAAGCCAGTGGCGACCTGTACATTGCCACCCGTCTGCAAATTGAAGTTGAAACCAAATGACTGCTGCTCACCGGGCTTGTAATCCATACCCAGATTGGCGGTCAACGGTACCTGATCAGTCAGGCGATTGTCCGGCCCTGGTATGGCATCCAGCTTTGACCAGTTACGTGCCGCATTCACACGCACCTCCACCGGGGGTGCCGCAAGCAGCCAGTTCTGCAAGGCAAACCTGGCGTCAAACTCTATACCCATCACCCTGGCTGTGCCATGGTTATACGGAGAGGTAATCCAGACTTTGTCTTTTTCATACAGATTTTGCACTGTCACGTCCTGTACCCGTTTGGCATAGGCAGACAGGCTGAACATACTGTTCTTGGCAAAATAAGATTCATATGCCAGATCAGCTCCCCAGGCCAATTCTGGTAAAAGCTTGGGATTACCCTGATAGTCTGGATTATTCGGGCCATTGTCATTATTGGCCGTATAACGGCGCGGCACCAGGCTGCGCGGGGTCGGTGCCTTGTAGGTGCGTGATAGAGCAAAGCGCAACTGGTCTTTTTCCTGCTCTGGCAACTTCCACAATAATTGCATGACCGGGCTCCAGACACTGGACCGTGTTTGTACCACTGGCATAAGGCGCCCTGCGGTTTCGGTATTCAAACCTTCCCAGCGCAAACCCAGATAGGCTTGCAGGCGATTCGTCATATCCCATTCATCCTGCATAAACAAGGCCAGGCGACGTACATTGGCCTTGTAATCTTCATTCAGATCCTCCACAACACTGCTACCCGGTTGGCGATCAAATTGCAGGCGCGCTTCGCTGCGCTGCGTCAGCGCTGCATCCCAACCCAGCGCCAGGCTATGGTCATCGCGAAAGCGGCTCAGGTATTTACCGCTGCTGCTGACACTGCTGTCTATCGCATTCGATACCACATGGCGATTGAAAGGCAGTACCTGTTCCTGTGGGTAACCATAGAAGTTGTAATCCGTCTCGCGCTTGTTGTAACTCAGGCCCAGCTTCGCATTCAGCTTGCTGTCTGCATTGATTCTGTGCGCCCAGTTCAGGTCAGACCGCAACATACCCGTATGCGAAGAAGCACGGTAATTATTGTCGGGATACAGCGTGTGGTCTCCCTCCAGGAGAATTTCATGATCACGTCCCCAGTTCACATTGCGATAATAATCAAGCAGGCTTTGCCAGCTCAGCGTATCGCCATTGTCCAGTTCCCAGTTCAGGCGTGGCGTAAGCGCCAGACGCCAGAAATCAGCCAGATTTTTTTGCTGTATCAAACGCAAGGTCCGGGCCTGTGTGGCTGTGCCGTCAAGACTCTCGGTCACCACGGGTGCATTCTCATAACCAGTTTTTGACAAGGTGCCAGTGACGGCATAAGAAAAACCTGCATTCTTGTCGGCCCTCTTGTCAGTCATCTCCAGGGACAGCGAAGGGTTCCAGTTATTTTCGCCGTGCGCAAGACTGAACTTGAGAACTTTCCTGGCACTGCTCACTCCTTTTTTCAAGATGATATTGATGCTACCGGCCACTGCCTGGGCACTGAATTCCGCGCTCGTCGTACGCAGGATTTCCACCCGTTCTATCAATTCAGGCGCAATGCTGTCTATGGAAAATCCGGGAGCTACCGCATCACCATTCAGTAATATCTGGGTATAACCAGAACCCAGGCCGCGCATGCGCAGCTCATTCCCAACGACGGAAATACCCGGCTGCCGCTTCAAGACCGAAGATAATTGCGCGTCTCCATATTGCAATAACTCTACCGCGTTAATGACGATTTTGGCAGCGGTATCGTTTTTCCTTTGGGCACTGGCACCCGGCCCAGCCACCTCCACTGTTTGTACCACATCGTCTTTTTTGGCTGGCACGTCCGCAGCATGGAGATGATTACCCCAAAGCAGAATGGCACTTCCCAAACCGGTAGTTCCCGTTTTTATGAATGTTTTGAGATACAAAGAGGACGTGCGCGTTGGACGACTTGAGACAAGCTTGGACATGACGATGATCAGGTTGGGCGGAAATTAAATATGGCCAGATGTAGCAACTAAATCGATAGCTAAATCGACTGCCGAATCTGGAAAACAGGAGAGATTATGAAGTGGGAAAAACCATCACAGAATCAGCTTGTGACCAAAACCCGCAATGAGGTGACAGAGCAAGAACTTTTAAGCGCTTGTTATCTCAAGCTTTTATTTTGCGGGTTGCAATCCTGATCTGGTGTATTTGAAAAACTCATCAAGGATGCGGGCAATACTGCCGTCATTTTTCATCGCCAGCAAATTGGCGCTCAAAACTTTAGAAGTGGAACTGGTGGCAAATTCTGGCCGCACCCGCATCACATGGGAACCATAGGCGATCACCAGGCTGGGGCCTAATAACTGCATGGACGCATTTCTTTCTGCCGCAGCCAGGATAGCCGGCTGGCTACCGACAAGGCCGGAAATACGACCAGCCTCCAGCATACGCAAGCCATTTTCCAGGTTATTGATTTCCACTTTCTTGACACGTTCATCCTGCCCGAAAGTGCCATAACTCAGTCTGCGCATCATGCCTATGCCTTTTTCCGCAGACAGGGCAATCAAATCATCAAAATTTCTCAGGTTTACCCCACGCTGCGCGACGACAATGATGGGGTATTGCGTTACCTCGGACAAGATAACACCATCCAGATCGGTAAAATTTTCAGCCTGTGAGATGCTATAGGCTTCTTTGTCCGCAGGAAACATCGCAACATGGCGGGAACTAGGTACGACCTGCACCTCAATGGGCACCGCAGATCGCCTGCGCAATTCATTCACTATGCGCACATTAATGCCATCGTAAATAGTTTTGCCATCCTTGCTGTCCTTGATAAAGGCAAAAGGGGCCACTTCCGTCAGGTACAGGTTTGCCGCCATGAGCTGCGGGGCATACCCGCATAGCCCCAATAGTCCACATAACCCACATAGCAGACAAAACCCCGGCAAATTCAATACCTTAAGCAACATTCACTCACTCCATGCGCCTGGCAACATTAGCAAAGGATTCAATCATCATGAAAGTTTAGTAATTTTTTGCAAATATTACAAATATGTGTACAACTAAATATGCATATCTGTGCATAAGCCATGAATATTTCATGTTTTTTCTACAACGATCTTGAAATCCACTAAAGCGGCCTCACCTACCGCTAGCAAAATCAATGTTGCGATAAAAAGCAGCAGGCAGGTAGTTGCTACCACTTGCTATCACTTGCCGCCACTACATAATGAAATCTTTGAGGGAAACCATGTCAGAAAAGCAAACCCTGGGCTTTCAGGCCGAAGTCAAACAACTCTTGCAGTTGATGATTCACTCCTTGTATTCAAACAAGGAAATATTTTTACGTGAACTGATCTCGAATGCGTCCGACGCGGCAGACAAACTGCGTTTTGAAGCCATCAATGATGCCAGTCTATTTGAAAACGACCCAGACTTGCAGATTCAGGTCAGCTTCAACAAGGAAGCACGTACCATCACCATTGCCGACAATGGCATAGGCATGAGCAAGGCAGATACGATAGAACATCTGGGTACTATCGCTAAATCCGGCACCAAAGAATTTTTCGGCAAACTGTCGGGCGACCAGCAAAAAGATGCGGCCATGATAGGCCAGTTCGGGGTCGGCTTTTACTCCGGCTTTATTGTCGCTGACCGCATCACCGTAGAAACCCGCCGTGCCGGTCTGCCTGCAGACCAGGCCGTGCGCTGGGAATCCGAGGGCGCGGGCGACTTCAGTGTCGAAGACATCGTCAAACCTGGTCGCGGCACCAGCATCACCCTGCATTTGCGTGAAGGTGAAGATGAATTCCTGTCGGCATGGAAACTGAAATCCGTCATCCGAACCTATTCCGACCATATCTCCCTGCCGATCAAAATGCAGAAAGAAGAATGGGATGAAGAGAAAAAAGAACAGGTCCTGAAAGACGAACTGGAAACCATCAACCAGGCCAGTGCCTTGTGGGCGCGCAGCAAGTCTGACATCACGCCTGAGCAATATGATGAGTTCTACAAGCATGTATCGCATGATTACACCGCACCACTGACACATACCCACAATCGTGTCGAAGGCCGCAGCGAATATACGCAACTGCTGTATATACCCGCACGTGCACCGTTCGACATGTGGGACCGCAACAAGCGCGGCGGCATCAAGCTGTACGTCAAACGTGTCTTCATCATGGATGATGCAGAACAACTGATGCCGGTATACCTGCGCTTTGTCAAAGGTGTCATCGATTCGAATGACCTGCCTTTGAATGTCTCACGCGAAATCTTGCAGGAAAGCCGCGACATCAAGGCCATACGCGAAGGCTCCACCAAGCGTGTACTGGGCATGCTGGAAGACCTGGCAAATGCCGATGGTGATGACGACGCACAAACCAAAAAAGACAAATACACCACGTTCTGGAAAGAATTTGGCCAGGTCCTGAAAGAAGGCGTGGGCGAAGACAGTGCCAACAAAGACCGCGTCGCCAAACTGTTGCGCTTTGCCTCTACCCATAATGACAGCGATGTACAGAATGTCTCGCTGGCAGATTATCTGGCACGCGCCAAAGAAGGCCAGGACAAGATTTACTATGTGACAGCTGAAAGCTATGCCACAGCCAAAAACAGCCCGCACCTGGAAATCTTCCGCAAGAAAGGTGTAGAAGTCTTGTTGCTGACTGATCGCGTGGATGAATGGATGCTGTCCTTCCTCACCGACTTCGAAGGCAAGGAACTGGCATCTGTCGCCAAAGGTGGCCTGGACCTGGGCGAACTGGAAGACGAAGCAGAAAAGAAACAGCACGAAGAAACGCAGACCGAGTTCAAAGACCTGGTCGAGAAAATGAAAGTTGCACTGGCCGATAAAGCCAAGGATGTACGCGTGACTTTCCGTCTGACTGACTCACCGGCCTGCCTGGTGGCGGATGAACATGATTTGTCCGGTAACCTGGCGCGCATGTTGAAGGCAGCAGGCCAAAGTGCGCCGGAATCCAAGCCTATTCTGGAAGTCAATCCTGACCACCCACTGGTTCAGAAATTGAAATATGAAGAAGCGAAATTCAGCGACTGGTCACACATCCTGTTTGATCAGGCCCTGCTGGCCGAAGGCGGCAATCTCAGCGACCCTAGCGGTTTCGTGAAACGCCTGAATGAATTGCTGTTGGATAAATAAACAGATCAAACAGAAAATTCGCTCAAAAAAAACGGGCTCAGTTCAAACTGAGTCCGTTTTTTTATACGCCATCAAAATCAGCGTACAGGAAAAATCTTTTCCTTTTGCTGCTTGTTGAACCAGTCGCGCAGCATCTGCTCTTCATACTGAAAACTGGTATGACCGCTGGCAACGCCCAGACGCATGAGGAAACTCATGTCCTTCACATCTTCGGTGCCAGATGCCACGGTTTTTCCCTGTTCATCCTTAAGATCAAAGCGAAAGCTCATGCGTGGCCAGTATAAATCCCGGATCACACGAACATCATTCACCATAGGGGTAAAGAATGGTCTGACATCACCAGCCAGATCGACATCTGTCACCGTAATTTCCCATACATAACCATCCGGCAGTTTTTTGGCCAGATCGTCAAAAATGCGGTCAAATTCCTTGATGACTCTTTCCTGAAAACCGATCTTGCTTTCATTGGTGGGGCGAATATCGGTAAATTTCTCCGGCTCTTGCCAACTGACCCTGACACTCCCGGCATATGCTGGCCCCACCATGGCGAGAGCCAGCAACATTACGGTACAAATCTTTTTCACTTTGAGCTCCTTTTCCCTGCCCGCGGATAATGCATTGATGATGCACCAGAACCCTTACTATACTTGAATTCCGGCACGGCCCGTATCAGCAGAAAGCTGAGGGAAGCACGGAATAAAGCACAGAAAACAGGCGAATCCACTCTTCAAGCATAGTCGATGAAAACAAAAACGACCAGACTGGCTGGTCGTTTCCGGAGATCGAATTTGTGACAAGACTTTTCAGCCCCTGGCCTCAGTCTGCCAGGACAAACATACGGCTTCCTGCCAGAATCAATGTGTTACGCGGGTAGTCCTGCCATTTGACAGCAAACGCACCCTGTCACCGGCGCGGAATGGTTCATCCGCATCCTGGGTAATGGCGCGCAACTCACCATTATCCAGCTTGACCGTAATTTCCAGACCGCGCACCTGTGTCGCATTCTTTTCCACATTCTGTCCTATCATGCCACCTGCAATCGCGCCGACAATACCGGCTGCCAGGGCACCGTTACCCTTGCCTATGGATGATCCGGCGGCAATACCGCCCAATGCTGCACCTGCAGCAGTACCGACACCACTCTGGCCACGGTCTATGGTGACGTCACGTATTGATTCTACATAACCCATACGTACACTTTGCTCATTCTGGGTCTGTCTGGAGTTATACACGCTACCCGAATTGTGCGACGTAACGGCACAGGCACTCAGGCTGGCTACTGCGGCCAGAATAATAAGACGTTTCAAGATACACTCCTTTATCATTTCAATTAGCATAAAACGCACGACTTTCAATAAGGTTGACCGGCAATGATGCTGGTAAGTTCCCTGCCTTATTTTCCCCATGCCGGCACGCAAGCAAAATTGATGAATGCTTGCTAAGCTGACGCAAGTTCAGGCTTCACAAATTCACGCTTTACCAGTTATCACTACGAAAGAACAAGGCATGCAGGCTGATATAAGGCCACTATTACAGGGTTTCCCTCCCGTCATTGATCAGCACACCCATACGCTGGTGCTGGGCAGCTTCCCTGGTGAAGCCTCCTTGCAGGCGGTTCAATACTATGCATATAAGCAAAACCAGTTCTGGCGCCTGATGTCCGCCTCGCTGGATACCGATATGCTGGCTCTGGCTTATCCGCAGCGCCTGGATTGTTTGCTGGCGCATGGTGTCGGTTTATGGGATGTGTTTCATTCTTGCCTGCGATCGGGCAGTCTGGATTCGGCCATACGTGAGGGCAAGCTGAATGATTTCAGCGGATTGCAGGCACAGCATCCGCAGTTGCGTAAGCTCTGCTTCAACGGCCAGACTGCTGGCAAGATGGCTGGCTATTTCAGTGAACGTGGTTACCAGACGGCTATCCTTCCGTCCTCTTCACCGGCGTATGCCATGCGGTCTTTTGAAGACAAGCTGCGGGAATGGAAGGCGCAATTTCAAGGCGAATGACGGGCAGCATTCCAAACTGAAATGTAATGCTGCTCTTAACACCCTGATGTGGGTGTCGCGGGTGACATGGCGACATTTTTGGCAAATAGCTGGTTTATGTCTGGAAATCTGTTCAAATGAGTCATTTTCAGGCGAAAATCATGACTGACAACAGGAATCATGTAAATTTCCTTTTTAAGCGTCAGGTGACTGGTTAAAATAAGCCCATGCTAATCAAACGAAAATCCATAGAAGCCGAAGCGAATCATCGCTCCGGCCCCAAAGCTGCGGTCATCAAGAAGGCCAACCGCAAACCCAAATTTGCCCCGGTTACCCTGTCCGAATTCGACGGCGTACGCTTTCTCCATTTCGGTACCGAATGGGTGCAAGGTGCCATGCGTCTGCGCAAACCGGACGCCATAGAACTGGAATACGCTCAACAGATGATGGCCTGGATGCTGTTCATCGACACACCTGACCATCTGGTACAACTGGGTCTGGGCACCGGAGCACTGAGCAAATTCAGTTATCGCCAGTTTGCAAATGCGCGTGTAACGGCAGTGGAATTGAATCCCTCGGTGATTGCCATCTGTGAAAGCATGTTTAAACTGCCACTCAATGATGAGCGCCTGCAAGTGCTGGAAATGGATGCCCTGGAATACGTCAACGATGAAAACAATCATGGCATTGCTGATGCCATGCAGGTAGACCTGTATGATGCCACCGCACGTGGCCCGGTACTGGACAGCGCCGAGTTTTATCAGGCCTGCGCCGCCTGCCTGAAAGACGATGGCATACTGACCGTCAACCTGTTTGGTGACCACCCCAGTTATACCCGCAATCTGAAAGCATTGCGCTTTGCCTTTGACCAGGTATTGTGCCTGCCAGAAGTGCATGAGGGGAATGTCGTAGCGATCGCCTTCAAGCAAAGAAAAACACTGGACTTCGACAGCCTGTATGAACGCGCAGAGCAGATCAAGGCCAGCACCAAACTTCCTGCCAAAACCTGGGTCAATGGGCTAAAAGCGGCCGGCAATCCAAAATGATTATTTGAAACGTCAAAACAATATGAATAAACCCGCACACCGCAGCCTGAATCTCCAGCAGATTTTTACCTGGTTGATGGCAGATGGCATCGTTCCCAAAGAAGAAGCAAAAGCACATTTTAATGCGACCCAGGCCTTGCTGAAAAATGGCCCGGCTTCCATGCATCCGCTGACGGCTGTGGCACAGGCAAAAATACATTCCGCCATTTCGCCGCATATTTTGCTGACGCTGGACTGGTTGACGGAATGGACTGCCGGTAAGGTCAATATGCCTTTCTACCGCATAGACCCGCTGAAAATTGACTTCACCAACGTCTCGGACGTGATGTCATCTTCGTATGCGACACGTTTCAACATCCTGCCGGTGGAATCCAATGCGAATACGGTGGTCATTGCCACCACCGAGCCTTTCAATCTCGAATGGCAGCAGGAAATCCTGAAATTCACGCGCAAGGAAATTCGGCTGGTATTGGCGAACCCGCTGGAAATTTCACAATACATCGTCCAGTTTTTCTCATTGGCGAAATCGATCAAGGATGCGCGCAAGGCCAACAAGAATGATGCAGCACTGCGTCAGAACTTTGAACAACTGGTCGAACTGGGCAAAGCCAACAAACAGGTAGACGCCAACGACCAGCACGTCATCAACATCGTCGACTGGCTGTGGCAGTTTGCCTTTGACCAGCGCGCCTCGGATATCCATCTGGAACCGAAACGCGACATTTCCATCATCCGTTTCCGTATCGATGGCGTGCTGCATCAGGTCTACCAGGTGCCAGCCACCGTCATGATCGCCATGACAGCACGTATCAAATTGCTGGGCCGTATGGACGTGATCGAAAAACGACGCCCGCAGGATGGTCGTATCAAGACCAGGACCAATGATGGCCAGGAAGTGGAATTGCGTTTGTCCACCCTGCCCACCGTCTTTGGCGAAAAAATGGTCATGCGTATTTTTGATCCGGAAGTCGTGGTCAAGACCCTGCCCGAACTCGGTTTCCCCATCAATGATGCGAAACGCTGGGACCATCTGACCAGCAAGCCGCATGGCATCATCCTGGTGACCGGGCCTACCGGGTCCGGCAAGACCACCACTCTGTACACCACTCTGAAGGCCCTGGCAACACCGGACGTTAACGTCTGTACGGTGGAAGACCCTATTGAAATGGTGGAAGGTTCGTTCAACCAGATGCAGGTACAGGCATCGATCGATCTCGGTTTTGCCGATGGTATCCGGGCGCTGATGCGTCAGGATCCGGACATCATCATGGTGGGTGAGATCCGTGACCTGCCCACTGCTGAAATGGCGATACAGGCCGCGCTGACCGGCCATCTGGTCTTGTCCACTCTGCATACCAATGATGCGCCGTCGGCCATCATGCGTCTGCTGGAACTGGGAGTGCCGTATTATTTATTGGAAGCAACCATCATCGGTATCCTGGCACAGAGGCTGGTCCGTACCCTGTGCAAACACTGTAAATCCCCCGACGGGGAAATGCAGGATGCCGTCTGGTCGTCACTGGTAGAAGACTGGGGCATTCCCAAGCCACAATCGATTTATCGCCCGGTCGGCTGTCCGGAATGCCGGCAAACCGGATTCCTCGGGCGTACCGGCCTGTATGAATTGCTGACCGTCACCCTGCCGTTCAGCAAACTGATCACCGAAGAAGCTGATATCCATGCCTTACGCACACAAAGTGTCAAGGATGACATGAAACCCTTGCGCATTGCAGGTGCCTATAAGATCATAGAAGGTATGACCACCGCCGATGAAGTATTGAAAGTGACTTCATCACTGATTTAGCGCAGTTTTCAGGGTAAGCAGGAATGCAGACAGCACCGTCCAGCACATCCATTACAAGGCGACAACTGCTACAGCAAATCCTGGCAGTCGCCTTGGTCTATGCGGTGCTGGGACGGCTTTCCCTGCTATTGGCCATCCCACCCGGCTACTCTATCGCCATTTACCCACCAGCCGGTATCGCCCTGGGTGTGGTACTGGCAGGCGGTTACCGGCTCTTGCCTGGCGTCGCTGCCGGTGCCCTGTTCGCCAATCTGCTCATCAATTTTGAACTGAACAGAGGGCTGGATGCCAATGCCTGGATTGCCTCATCCGCCGTCGCTATCGGCGCAATGTTACAGGCAGCGGCTGGTTGCCGCATGGTGCGTCATTTCTTGCAGGACGATCTGTCACTCGACACAGACAGACGTATTTTCCAGTTCTTTTTTTATGGCGCTCTGGTCGCCTGCCTGATTAATGCCAGCATAGGCGTGGTCACGCTGGCGATCCTGGATATCGTGCCCTGGCCAGAATTCACCAACAACTGGATAGCCTGGTGGACCGGTGACACCTTCGGCGTGCTGACGATCACCCCCATCGTCATGGTCATCTTTGGCAAACCCCGTGCCATCTGGCATGCCCGCAGATGGAGTGTCATGCTACCGCTGTTTGTCTGCCTGCTGTTGGTGGTCACAGCATTCACCTTCACCCGCTATCGCGAAGAACAGAAACAGCAGCTTGAATTTCGCCTGAAAGCAGAACGTGTCGGTCAAAGCCTGCAAAACCGGCTGGACAGTCATTCCGACATCATGCGCAATGTCGAGCGTTTGTATGCCAGTTCCAATCATGTGGACAGGGGGGAATTCGCCACGTTCGTCAGCCACACTGTCGCCAATCAAAAGGCTATTTCCTTTCTGGCATGGGTACCCAAAGTGATGCAGTCGCAAAGGGAAAATTTTGAAGTATCAGTGCTGCGCGAAGGTTTTGCCAACTTCCAGATACTGGAAATGAATGAACAGCAATCGCTGGATGAAGCAAGAATCAGGGATGAATATTACCCCATCAAATATATAGAACCATTTATCAGCAACCATCAATTGTTCGGCTACGACATGGGTTCCAGCGTGTTGCGCAGGAACGCTATTGAAGATGCACGCGACAGCGGCAACCTGACCGTCACCGATCCGCTGACATCACTGGAGGCTAGCGACCAGCAACTGCATGTGCTGCTGTTCGCCCCGGTCTATGAGCATGGCAAGCCGTTGGATAACATAGAGCAGAGAAAGGCCGCATTTTCAGGTACGGCAGTCAGCATGTTACGCATGGGAAGCCTGGTCAAGGACAACCTGGCAAGCGAAGACCTGAAAAATCTCAGCGTCAAATTCTATGACCTGTCCTACCCCGGTAAAAAAGGTATCTTTCTGGACGACATTGCAGAAATCGACAATCGTTACCTGTTCCAGGCCACCATCAATTTCGGCGGCAGACAATACGCCTTCCTGGCACAGCCTTCGTCCGAATACTGGAAATCCCATGTCGCCTGGATCACCTGGATCACCATGATAGGTGGCCTGCTGTTCACTGGCTTGCTGGGCGCTTATTTGCTGGTAGCTACCGCGCATACCTATGGCATTGAAAACCTGGTGGCGCAAAGAACCTCGCAATTGCACGACAGTGAAGAACGCTTGCGCACGATACTCGACAATGCGGCGGAAGGCATACTCACGACCGACGAATATGGGATCATCGAATCGGCTAATCAATCGGCAGAGATCCTGCTCAAATACGAACATGACAGCCTGCTGGGCCTGAACATGCTAAACCTGTTTCCCGATCCCGATTCCCGCATGCTGCTGATACGCCATCTGACCAGCTCAAGCCTGGGCATGTCATTTGAGGAGACTGGAAAAAGCGACAGAGAAGAAGTCATGGCCATCAAAAAAGATGGTCAGGAAGTACCGGTAGAGTTGGCCATCACCCGCGTCAAGCTGGGACAAAAGATACTGTTGGTCATCATCATGCATGATCTGTCAGAGAAAAAACGGGTAGAAAAACTGAAGACGGAATTTGTCTCTGCGGTCTCGCATGAATTGCGTACCCCGCTGACATCCATACGCGGCGTACTGGGTTTGCTGGTAGGTGGTGTCGCCGGGGAAATTCCTGACAAGGCACATACCATGCTACTCATGGCAAATGACAATGCGACGCGCCTGACCACGCTGATCAATGATTTGCTGGATTTTGAAAAACTCGAATACGGCAGCATGCAGTTTCATTTTGAAACCCTGCAACTGGATGAACTGGTGCAAAACACCATACAGTCGAATCTGGGTTATGCACAGAATTTTGGTGTCGACATACGCTGCAAGTTGCTGGCAGAACGGGCCTTGCCAGTCAGGGTGGATTCACAGCGCTTTACCCAGGTTTTGTCGAATCTGCTGTCCAACGCAGTCAAGTTTTCACGTGAAAACGGGCGGGTTGATGTCACCATCAGCGCCAACATCAATTATGCCCGTATCGAAGTGCAGGACTATGGCATCGGCATTTCAGAGGCATTCAAGAGCAGTATTTTTCAAAAATTCACCCAGGAAGATGCCAAGGCTGCCCGCAAATATGCAGGCACGGGACTGGGCCTTAGCCTGAGCAAGACCATGATAGAAAAAATGGGAGGCGAAATCGGTTTCCAAAGCGAAGAAGGTCAGGGCTCCGTCTTCTTCATTATCCTGCCGCTGGAATCCAGTGCAGCCAGCACCCCTTCCCTGACCGAGCTATAGCGCAGGCGCACGCCCAGCTCCAGCTTGATGCGCTGATTACGCAAACGCCGCGATTCAGACATGAAAGACAGCAATACCGGGCTGACCTGCTGCGCCAGTTCTGCCCTTGGCAAACGTGGCGGGCGTGGTAATTCAAAACTATCTGCCACCAGATCAAAATAGGTGGCCATCTTCATATCGCTGTCATCCACCGCATGATAGATGCGATTGGGTAAAGCGCGAAACAACGCCAGCCGTATCAGCTGCGCCAGGTCATCGGCATGGATATGATTGGTGTAGACATCATCCGCCTCAATCAGGGCTGGCGTACCCTTGCGCAAGCGTTCCAGTGGCAAGCGCTCTGCCGCATAAATGCCAGGCACACGCAAGATCGACAGGTAAGACTGGCTACGTCTGGCCCAGGCGCGCAGGCTGCGTTCTGCCGCCACCCGCCGTGTTGCCCGGGCATTTTGCGGTTTCACGCTTCTGGTTTCATCAAATTCGGCACCAGCACAATCACCATACACACCGGTGGTGCTGACGTACACCAGTTGGCTCTTGTCAGCCAAAACCGCAATCAGGTTTTGGGTACGGATATCGGTATTCCCTTCGCTGCGTGGCGGTGCCAGATGCACCACCCGGCTTGCCAGACCAGCCAGCCGTGCCAGGCTATGTGGCTGGTCAAGATTCGCCACGATGGGCACCGCCCCCGCTGCCCGCAACTCGGCACAGCGGGCTACCTGGCTGGTCAGGACAAATACCCGGAAATGCGCCTGCAACAAAGGCAGCAGGCGCATGCCCACATCACCACAACCGACGATAAGCAAGCGTGGCTTGCCGATTTGTTTACACTGTTTTTTCATGTTAAGGACTAGGTCCGGTATGCGCAGGAAAAATGCCATACCGGCGACGCTGGTCATAAAATTGCAACTTACACCACTTACCTTGGCGTAGCCCTACGCACAGACGTTGAATCCAGCCTGAATACGCTGACGGCATTGGTCAAATGCACTGCCTGGTCTTGCATGGATTGCGCGGCGGCAGCTGCTTCTTCCACCAGTGCGGCGTTTTGCTGGGTGACTTCATCCATTTTAATGATGGCAATGTTGACTTCTTCTATACCACTGCTTTGTTCCATCGTGGCAGAACTGATTTCGTTGACGATGTCACTGACTTTGCGCACACTGTCGACCACTTCTTCCATGGTGCTGCCAGCCTCGCTCACCAGCTTACTGCCGGCACCGACTTTTTCTACCGAGTCATTGATCAATTCCTTGATTTCCTTGGCAGCGGAGGCACTGCGTTGTGCCAGGTTACGTACTTCGCTTGCGACCACGGCAAAACCACGCCCCTGTTCACCGGCACGTGCAGCTTCCACCGCGGCATTCAGCGCCAGGATATTGGTCTGGAAGGCAATGCCGTCAATGACGCTAATAATGTCCACAATCTTGCGGGATGATTCATTGATGGAGCTCATGGTCGCAATCACTTCACCGACTACTTCGCCACCCTTGCCAGCCACTTTGGAAGCAGACGCAGCAAGGCTATTGGCATGACGGGCGTTATCTGCATTCTGTTTTACAGTAGAAGTCAGTTCTTCCATCGCCGATGCGGTTTCTTCCAGCGAAGCTGCCTGTTGCTCAGTCCTCGAGGATAAATCCAGATTGCCGGTGGCAATCTCCTGCGATGCCGTGGTGATGGCGTCAGTGCCTTCACGCACCTGGCCTACCAGTTTTTGCAAGCTGGTATTCATCGCCTGCATGGCGCGCAGCAACTGACCGATTTCATCTTCAGAACCGACTTCAATCGATACCGTCAGGTCACCACTGGCAGCACTTTCGGCAATGCTGACTGCGGCACGCAATGGCCGGCTGATCAGGCGGGCAATCCACAAGGCCAGAATCACGCTAAGCAGCATGGCGACAGCCAGTATGCCGACTATCCATAAACGCGATGATGAAAACAGGCTGTCATTGGTCACAAGGGCGCGTTCACTTTCGGCCTGGCTCAGTTCAACCAGTTTATCGACCAGATCATTGACGGCACGGAACAGCTTGACGGAATCACCACGGATCGCCTTGCGGGCTTCTTCGGTATTTCCGGCGCGTGACAATACCAGTAATTTTTTGCTGGCATTTCCATAGGCTGTGAAAGACTGTGCCAGGGAATCGAATATCTGTTTTTCTTCCGGTGAACTGACCAGCGAGCGGTACTTGGATTCATAGCCCATAAATTCCGTGGAACGGGACTCTATGCTTTTTTCGTAGTAGCTGTAGTCAACCTCTTCATTGGACAGGATGTGCTGCAACTCGGACACGCGCATGCGGTTGAGGGTTGCCTTCATCAGCAAGGCGTAACGTACGCTGGGCAAGGTATCGGTCAGCACACCAGTGGAGGCCACATTCAGGCGCGAGATTTGCACAATCCCGAAAATGCCTGTGGCCAGTGTCAGGCTCAGGGCCACCAGAAAAGAAAGCAACAGTTTGTAGGCAATCTTCAAGTTCAGGAACCAGCTCATATCAACTCCTTTAAAGCTTTTGCGACGACACATGCCGTCATGTTTTTGTTGCAAAGTACCATTTTCAATGCCAGAACACATTCTGCAACCAAGAAAACCGGCACTTGAGCCTTGAATGCACTCAATATGACAATTGTACTGGGTTCCCCGGAGGAAATAATTAACATAAGTTAAATACACTGCAAAAGTGGCAAGGTATCTGTTCCCTATTTTCATGGCTTGTATGCCAATGAATTACTGTACCCCAGGTACCGTCAGTATGCGCGCTTTTGGTCTTGGCGGATTTACGCTATCATGTCTTCCCGTTTGATTTCTGTCTGCCTCTCATTTTGGCAAAGCAAGCCCGGCGCAAGCGTCCCGGTATGCAGATACAGACTCACCTAATTTCATAACATTCCCGATGACTTTTCAAGTAACTGTCAGCCCTAGTGGTCGCCAATTCAGCTGTGACGAAGATGAAACCGTGCTCTCAGCCGCCCTGCGCGCTGGCATAGTATTGCCCTACGGCTGTAAAAACGGTGCCTGCGGCTCGTGCAAAGGCAAAGTGGCCAGCGGCACCGTCAAACATGGCCCGCATCAGGTGCGCGCCCTGCCGGAAGCGGAAGAAGCCCAGGGCATGTCCCTGTTTTGCTGCGCCAAACCGCAATCAGACCTGACCATAGAAGCACGTGAAATCGTTGCTGACGGTGATTATCCGGTCAAGAAAATGCCTAGCCGCATAGCAAAACTGGAAAAACTGTCTGACGATGTCATGCTCATCGCCCTGCAATTGCCCGCCAATGAGCGCCTGCAATACCGCGCTGGCCAGTACATAGAATTCATGTTGCGAGATGGCAAGCGCCGCAGCTACAGCATGGCAAATGCCCCGCATCTGGATGAACATATCACTCTGCACGTGCGCCACATGCCAGGCGGCCTGTTCACCGACCAGGTCTTTTCCACACTGAAGGAACGCGACATCCTGCGTTTTGAAGGCCCGCAAGGTACTTTCTTCCTGCGCGAAGATAGCGAAAAGCCAATTATTTTGCTGGCATCCGGTACCGGTTTTGCCCCGATCAAGGCACTGGTGGAACACCTGATCCACCTTGAGTCAAAGCGCCCTGTCAGTCTGTATTGGGGTGGCCGCCGCCCTGCTGACCTGTATATGGATGACCTTTGCAAAGACTGGGCCACGCAATTGCCCGGTTTTAGCTATATCCCGGTCATTTCTGATGCCCAGCCGGAAGATGGCTGGACTGGTCGCAACGGCTTTGTGCACCAGGCTGTCATGGCAGATCATGCCGACCTGTCGGGCTACCAGGTGTATGCCTGTGGTGCACCGGTGGTGGTGGAATCGGCCAAGCGGGACTTCACGGCACAGTGCCAGTTACCTGCGGACGAATTCTATGCCGACTCGTTCACCTCAGAGGCTGATCTGGCGAATTGAATCTGTTAGAGCCTGCCGCATGTCATAAAAACATGATATGAAAATCACCTTAAACGGGATTTACGCAAAATCGTCCCAACAAGGCTATCGCTTTTAGGAAACCTCCCTTGCAAGGGAGGTTCGTTACGTCGGCAGACAATGTATTGTCTGAATCCCCGACTGCACCTATCGCTTTTAGGAAACCTCCCTTGCAAGGGAGGTTCGTTACGTCGGCAGACAATGTATTGTCTGAATCCCCGACTGCACCTATCGCTTTTAGGAAACCTCCCTTGCAGGGGAGGTTCGTTACGTCGGCAGACAATGTATTGTCTGAAACCCCGACTGCACCACAAGCGACGAAGACAGTACGAATAGTACGGCAAGGAGCTGCAACGCTTTGGGGCGCTTTTGCGTAAGTCCCACAAATTTATTTTGACGCATTGCGCAAAAAGTCCTACTATCCGTTTTATGAAAATCTTTACTGACATGTCCTCACCAAATATTGCACGACGTCGCGTCTCGCCAAGCGAGCCTGGGCCGATGTAAGAGTGAGCGTGCGCGTAAAAAGCGACACCACGAATATCAAGCCACAGGTTCGGTCCTGTGGCTTTTTTTTATCCTGATTTTTTGTCCTTCCCCCCTGTAACGACCTTAGGAGTCTTGAAATGGAATTCAGTCAGTACAACGTAAATTCCCTGATGTACATCACACCGCGCCCCGAACTTGTGTTCGTCGAGGGCAAGGGCATGTGGCTGACTGATCACAAGGGCAAGCGATATCTCGACTATCTGCAAGGCTGGGCTGTCAACTGCCTGGGCCACAGCCCTGACGTGATCCATGAAGCACTGGTCAGCCAGTCCAAAAAATTGCTGAACCCTTCCCCGGCTTTTTATAACGCCCCGATGGTGGAGTTTGCCGATCTGTTGACTAAAAACTCCAGCTTTGACCGTGTGTTTTTCACCAACAGCGGTGCCGAAGCCAATGAAGGTGCCGTCAAACTGGCGCGCAAGTGGGGCCAGTTGAACAAGAATGGCGCATTTGAAATCATTACCTTTGACCATGGCTTCCATGGCCGCACCCTGGCAATGATGTCGGCATCTGGCAAACCCGGCTGGGACACGATTTTTGCCCCGCAAGTCAGCGGCTTCCCCAAGGCTGATCTGAACGATATCGCTTCGGTAGAAAAGCTGATCACCGACAAAACCGTGGGCGTCATGCTAGAGCCGGTGCAGGGTGAAGGCGGCGTCATTCCGGCCAGTCCGGAATTCATGCAGGCTCTGCGTGCACTGACCAAAAAGCACGGCATCCTGCTGATCGTGGATGAAGTGCAATCCGGCATGGGCCGCACCGGTGAATTGTTCGCCTATCAGTTGTCAAATATAGAACCAGACATCATGACCCTGGCCAAGGGCATCGGTGGCGGCGTACCGCTGGGTGCCCTGCTGTGCCGCGAAGAAGTAGCCTGTTTCGTACCAGGCGACCAGGGCGGCACCTACAACGGTGCACCGTTGATGACCGCCGTCGGCATTGCCGTGTTCAAAGAACTGACCAAGCCTGGCTTCCTGGCATCTGTCAAGGAAAAAGGCGAGTACCTGAGCCAGCAACTGGAACAATTATCTGCGGAATTCGGCATGCAGGGTGAACGTGGCTTTGGTTTGTTGCGCGCTCTGAAGCTGGGCGACAACATCGGTGGCAAGCTGGTGGATGCTGCACGCGATATGGAACCGGTCGGCTTGCTGATCAATTCACCCCGCCCTGATCTGCTGCGCTTCATGCCGGCATTGAATGTGACGAAAGAAGAAATCGATCAGTTGATCAGCATGCTGCGCGTGGTGATACAGGAAGTGAAAAGCAAGGCCGCTTGATTTTTCGTTCATAAAAAATCAAGAATTATTTCTTCAGTAAAGGCATGCACAATCGTTTTTCTTTTGTGCATGCCTTTAGCCATTTTAGAGCCGGGGCTCGAATCGGAATGGAATACAAATTCTCCGGCTTTCAGCTTGCCATCTTGGCATTTTACATGGGTATAATGCATGATCTCTTTCACTTGCGGAAGCGCTCATGTCCTTGTTCAAACAGAATTTATTCTTCAAATTAACTGCCTGCATTTTTTGCAGTATCAGCCTGCTGGGCCAGGCACCTGCCCAGGCCGCAACGGAAGCAATTCCTGTTGCCAGTTTTTTCAAACATCCTAAATTCAGAGAAGCGCGTCTGTCACCAGACGGCAAATCCATAGGCATGCTGATGCTGGGTGCCAATGACCGTGTCATATTGGCAGTGCTGGAAGTCGGTCAGTTAAAGCCTGAAGTCATTGCCAATTATGAAGACAAGGATGTCCGTTCTTTTCACTGGATCAATAACGACAGGCTGGTGTATGACCTGACCAATTATCAACACAAGGACGTTGAGCAATTCTTTGGACCTGGCCTGTACGCCGTCAATAAAGACCGCTCGAAACGTTTGCGCCTGGTCACGCATCAATACACCAGTGCACGCGAGAAAGTAACCGGGCCGTCACTGGCATGGCACACTTACTTTCTTGATGTCGTCCACGGTTCCAGTACACCAGATGTCTATGTACAGCAGGCTCAGGATTCCGACTCCAGAACCTATGACCTGTATCGCCTCAATACCATGACCGGCAATACCGAGCTGATCAAACGTCCGGGCAAGGTCAGCAAATGGCTGATCGACAAATCCGGTGTGCCACGCATCGCTGAAACCATAGATGGTGCCGAGTCCACCATGTTTTACATGGACCCGAAGACCAATGCATGGCGCAAGCTGGCATCATCTCCCTGGACCTCAAATGCACGTCTGGACCCGACCTTTTTCAGTCCTGAAGGTGACTTGTATGTGCGTGCCTACAATGGCAAGAACACGCGCGCCCTGTATCGATTCGACCTGGAAAAGAACCAGCTGGATGGCGAGCCTGTGCTTGAACTCAAGGGATATGACTTCGATGGTGGTCTGATCTACAGCGACCAGCAAAAGAAAGTGCTGGGCATACGCTATGAAATGAGCAAGCCAGCCACGCGCTGGTTTGATACAGTAGCTGCCGAAAGACAGAAAAAGATCGACGCACTCTTGCCGGACACAGTCAACATGCTGACTTTCGCCGACGACAGCAAAGCCAGCGTCGCGATTGTGCATTCTTATTCCGATACCAATCCAGGTGTGTGGCAGTTATATGATTTTGCCAGCGACAAACTGGTCCGTCTGGGCAGCAGCAATCCTGACATCCAACCCGAGCAAATGGCCACCAAGGAAATGCTGCGCTACCCTGCTCGCGATGGTCTCGAAATTCCAGCCTACCTGACCTTGCCAGTACATGGTGATGGCAAGAATCTGCCTACCATCGTGCTGGTGCATGGTGGCCCTTACGTACGTGGCGGTCACTGGAACTGGAATCCGCAAGTCCAGTTTCTGGCATCACGCGGCTATGCCGTGATTGAACCGGATTTTCGGGGCAGCACCGGCTTTGGTGTCAAACATTTCGATGCCGGAATGAAACAATGGGGCCTGGCCATGCAGGATGACGTGGCCGATGCCGCCAAATGGGCCATCGCCAAAGGCTATGCAGACCCGAACCGTATCTGCATCGCAGGCGCCAGTTACGGCGGCTATGCCACCCTGATGGGCCTGATCAAGGATCCGGATTTGTTCCGCTGCGGCATAGAATGGGTGGGTGTGACCGACATCAACCTGCTCTACAATATTCACTGGAGCGATGCTTCCGATGAATGGAAATGGTATGGTATGCCAGTGCTGATTGGTGATCAGACCAAGGATGCAGCGCAACTGAAAGCTACTTCGCCACTGGAAAATGCGGCCAAACTGACGCGTCCGCTGTTGATGGCTTACGGTACACGCGACCGCCGTGTACCAATAGAACATGGAACTAAATTCTACCGGGCCGTGAAGGAAAAAAATGCCGACGTCGAATGGGTGGAATATGCTGAAGAAGGCCATGGCTTTTACCTGTTGAAGAACAATATCGACTTCTGGGGCCGCATCGAAAAATTCCTTGACAAGCACATAGGCAAAACACCGCAACAGCCGGCATCAGCCAATAGTAAATAATACATAGTTTTCCCCGCAAAAAGGCCACTTTCGTGGCCTTTTTCAATAGCCGCTACATTTTCTCTCGGGCTGTCTCAGACAGCGACATTTCGCTAAAAGCAGCCCTTATCAAGCAAGCACTTCCTGCCTATACTGGTATTCATGGTCAGCACCAGGCTGGCTCACAATAACAGCCGATCAAAGCCGGGGGAGAACAGGATGAATACCATCAATTATCAGTTCCAGCTTGCCAGCCGCCCTCAGGGCAGTGTCAAAGCCAGCGATTTCAACTACGTAGCCGAACAACTGCGCGATTTGCAGGACGGTGAAGTCTTGATCAAGAACCTGTATATCTCGCTGGACCCGGCGATGCGTGGATGGATGAATGAAAACAAAAATTCTTACATGCCGCCAGTCGCCATCGGCGAAGTGATGCGCGCCCTGGCCGTTGGCCGGGTGGTCGCCAGCAAGAATCCCCAATTTGTTGCCGGTGAGCATGTCAGCGGCATACTGGGCATGCAGGAATATGCGTATTCCGACGGCAAGGGTATCAGCAAGGTGGATGTCAAACTTGCACCCTTACCTCTGTACCTGAGTACACTGGGCATGCCGGGCATGACGGCTTATTTCGGCCTGCTTGAAGTAGGGCAACCCAGGGAAGGTAATACAGTCGTGGTATCCGGTGCTGCCGGTGCCGTCGGCGCTATCGTCGGCCAGATTGCCAAAATCAAGGGGGCGCGCGCAGTCGGCATCGCCGGTGGCGCCGACAAATGCCGTTACCTGACTGAACAACTGGGCTTTGATGCAGCCATCGACTACAAGACCGAAGATGTGAGTGCCGCCTTGCGACAGCATTGCCCGGATGGCATAGACGTGTATTTCGACAATGTTGGCGGCGATATTCTTGATGCTGCACTGGCACAACTGGCTTTTGGTGCCCGCGTTGTTATCTGCGGTGCGATTTCACAATACAACAATACCACCCCGATCAAGGGGCCATCAAATTACCTGAACCTGATGGTGAAACGTGCCACGATGAAGGGTGTGATGGTATCCGATTTTTACCCACGTGCCGTGGAAGCAGCCAGGGACATGGGAGGCTGGATCAGCTCTGGCAAACTGAAAAGTCGTGAAGATATCGTGGAAGGGCTGGAAAAATTTCCTGAAGCTTTTCAGAAATTATTCACTGGTGAAAACAATGGCAAACTGATTCTTAAAGTGATGCAAAGTTGAAGCGCCCGGGGAAAAAAACCGTCAGTATGCTGACGTCTTTCAATGATCAGGGCTTCAGCACAAAATGCAGCACCGAACGCGCCGGCAGGCTGTAGCTAAACTTGTTTTGCGCAATATTGCTCAAACCGCTTCTGGCGGTGACTGCAGTATTCGTACCGCTGACGCCCCAGACCTGTACTGATTTCAGTGTCACCGGATGACTCAGTTGGAAACTGCTGTTGAGTGAACTGGCCAGACGGTTGATGGCGATCACATGGATGACATTCGGGTCATTGCTGTCAACTGCTGCATACACGGCTGCATTGGCATTATTGCTGGCCACAGCCTTGACCGAAGTCGCAGGAAAGACCGATTTATTGCCATCATAATTTCTGTAGATTTTGAAACCAGAGGCGATAAAGCCTTCGGCATCACCAAAATACGTAGCCAGATAAACACCCTGCCTGCCGAAGCTACCCAAAGCATCGGCCTGGGCAATGGCACCGGTAATATCTGACTTGCCACCAAAATCATATTCGGTCACAGCCAGCTTGGTACCTGGATAAAAATCCGTGATGGCCTGTTGCAGCTTGGGCAGCATTTGCAGCCCACGGCCATCGGTAAAACCATTGCCAGACTGGGTGATCCAGGTGGGTTCTACATATGTTGCATCCCACAGGCTGCGTGCAGCCTGTACCCGGTCGGTAGTGGAGCTTGAAGCCTGCGGGTAATAGTGGAATGAAAACACATCCAGCAAACGCTTGCCTGCTGTTTGGGAAGCCTGCTGCATCTTCGCCAGATAGGTAGTTGCCATGGTCATGCCGTTGTAGCGATAACGGTCACCACTACCATTGCTGACATAGGGCTCGACATTGTATTGCGTCCAGTCAGCTGGCTGATGAGATTGCGAACCATCCCAGATTGCCCACAGGCTGAACAAACCCAGATAGCCGCTAATGGCTGGACCATAGGTTTCAGCCCCGCCATCCATACGTTTAATGGTCTTTGCCAGCGCGATATTCTTTTGCAGCACATCGCTGACGGTTGTCACTTGCGGATACAGATTGGCATGGGTACCACTTTCGCCACTGCTGGTGGTCCAGTGGTGCCACAGGTCTGGTTCATTATCCAGTTCATAACCCTTGATACCGCTGCTTGTTGCTGCCGCACCATACTGTTGTACCAGGAAATTGATTTCTTCATCAATATACACCGCACCATCCGTCAGCCCCGGTGCCAAACTCAGGGCGCCAGCAGCGGCGGGCTTGTCATTGACGATGTCAACCCAGCGCGCCGTATCCACATTGGCTGGCCCAGCAGTGCTTTGCCATAACTGGGAACCGTTGCAGGTAGAAGGGGGATTCAGATTGACAATATCTTTTGGCAACTTGCCGGCAGCAGGCAATTGCAACAGGGAATATGTACCCAGCAGCAGCGACTGGTCATGAAAACTTTTGAGGGCAGCGCCGGGCGCATAGTAAGCCAGCCCGGCAGTCTGGAGAGGGTCACCGGCACCACTCATCGCACTCACACCTGCATTCGATGAATTGCACCAGTCTGCGCCGGAATTGCTGACACCATTTTCCCAGTTATAGCTGGTCATATTGTTGCCGCCCAGACGGCGCGAGCGCAGGTTCAGACCTTGCAGGCTGGCCAGACCACCCTGATTTGCCAGACCGGCACGGTTGCTGCCGTCGGCATAGGCGTTATATCCATAAATCAGCGGACTGATGGCTTTGCGTTCAGCCTGCGTGTCGATAGAGAACGTGACATTCTGTGCCGACGATGTCGAAAATTCTGCCGAAATAAATAGAATTGCAAGAACTTTGCAAACGCTGACTTGTCTCATCATGACTCCTGGCCTGCCACAGCACCATTTCCACTTGGAAATATTAAAGTGAAAGTATGCCAGAAGTTAGCTTTCTTTATCCTGCAAATATGTAATATTTATTTACAATTGCCGCAATATTTGCCGTTTTATTCATTAGCTATGCAGCATATTTGATACAAAAACAAAAAAACTTGCTCCCATTCTCTTATTTCCACACCAATACCAGACAAAAATGAGACTTTCTACACTTGCGCTTACCCTCAGCCTGGCAGGCCTGAGCACAGTAACTACCATGAAGGCATGGGCTGCACCGGCTTATTATCGTTTCCCCAGCATACGTGCAGATGCAGTCGTGTTTACTGCCGAAGGCGACTTATGGAAAGTGGCAAGTCACGGCGGGCAGGCACAAAGACTGACCACGCACCCGGCGGCAGAAACCTTGCCTGCCATCTCGCATGACGGCAAATGGCTGGCATTTTCAGCCGCCTATGAAGGCCCGACGGAAGCCTATGTCATGCCCATGAGTGGTGGTGTACCCAAGCGCATCAGTTTCGAAAATGACCAGGTAAACGTACTGGGCTGGACCACCAGCGGCGAAGTCCTGGTCAGTACACTGAACAGCACCGGCCCTTCATCGCACCGCGTGGTTGCCGCCATCAACCCGCAGACCATGCTGCGCCGTGTTTTCCCGGTGGCAGATGCGAATGAAGCGGTGCTTGATGACAGTGGCAAGTACCTGTACTTCACCCGCTTTGGCTTGCAGATGACAAATGACAATGTCAAACAGTATCGCGGTGGTGCCACGGCACAGGTCTGGCGTTATGACGTCCAGGCCAAAACCGAAGCCACGCAGCTGTTTGCCGGCGACACCAGCAATAACCGCCGCCCGATGTGGTGGAAAGGTCGCCTGTATTTCGTTAGCGACCGCAATGGTGCTTTCAATATATGGAGCGCCAATCCCGATGGCAGCGATGCCCGCACGCTGACCCAGCACAAGGACTGGGAAGTGCGCAACGCCAATCTGGGCGATGGCAAGATTGCCTATCAACTGGGGGCAGACCTGCGCGTGCTGGATATTGCCACTGCCAAAGACGAACTCATCAACATAGACCTGGTATCTGATTTTGACCAGCAGCGCAAACGCCAAATCAAGACGCCACTGGAATACCTGACGAATGTAGAAATATCCGGCAAGGAAGAACGCCTGCTGTTCACCGCCCGCGGTCGCGTAACGATTGCCGGTACTGGCCCGCAACGTCGCATAGACTTGCCCATACCTGAAAATGCACGCGCCCGCGAAGCGATTTTTTCACATGACGACAAATCAGTATTCGCGATTGTCGACACCAGTGGTGAAAATGAAATATGGAAATTCCCTGCCAATGGCGTAGGCAGGCCAGAAATGCTGACCACCAATGGCAATGTATATCGGTATCACATTTATCCTTCTCCCGACGGCAAATGGCTGGCGCATACCGACAAGCGTGGTAAGCTATGGTTGCTCGATCTTGCCACAAAAACCAATCAGGTGATTGATGATGCTGGCAAAATCGGGGCTGAAAGACAGGAAGAAATCGTCTGGTCCCCCGACAGCAAGACCATCTCCATCGTCAGGGCAGACAACAAACTGCAAAGATCGCAGATAGGTCTGTATGCGCTGGACAGCAAGCAATTGCATTTTGTCACCAGTGACAGATACAACTCGCACAACCCTGTGTTTTCACCGGATGGGCATTGGCTTTACTTCTATTCTGAACGCAATTTCCAGGTCAGCAATCGCGCGCCCTGGGGCGACCGCAACATGGGGCCGCATTTTGAAAAACGCACCGGCATCTACGCACTTGCTCTACAGACTGGCAGCCGCTTCCCGTTCAAAGCAGATGATGAACTGAACAAGACACCAGACAAACCGGCAGACAAAGCAACCGACAAGCCCGCAGATAAATCCGTCGATAAATCCATCGACAAATCAGCTGAAAAAACTGGTGACAAGACTGGCGACAAGACTGTAGACAAAACCACGGATAAAGCCGAGGACAGCAAGAAACCGGCAAAACCCGCCCTGCCCGCCATTCAATATGCTGGCCTGGCAGACCGCCTCTACCAGGTACCGCTGGCCTATGGCAATTATCGTGATCTGGCAATCGATGACAAGCGCCTGTATTTTACCGAGCTCGAAGGCACCGATGGCAAGGCCACACTGAAAACCCTGGCCATCAGCAAAACGGCACCGCAACCCGACATTTTTGCTGGCAATATACGTCAGTTTGATTTGTCTGCCGACAAAAAGCATGTGTTTTATCGTACTCATAGCACCAATAGCCCGGGGGATTTCATCGTCGTTGAAGCTGGTGCCAGACAACCGTCGGATATCAGCAAGGCCAAGGTGAATATCAGTGACTGGAGTTTCTTCCTCAGTCCTAAACTCGAGTGGCAGCAAATGTATGCCGATGCCTGGCGCATGCACCGCGACTTTTTGTTTGATGACAAAATGCGCGGCGTGGACTGGAACAAGGTGCGCAGCAAATATGCGCCGCTGGTGGATCGCGTGACCGACAGGGCCGAGTTGAATGATGTACTTGGCTTGATGGCCAGTGAAGTCAGCACCCTGCATTCGCAAACCCGCCCTGGCGATGTCCGCCGTGTAGCTGCGGAAGGCCAGGCTGCTTCGCTGGGTGCAGTACTGAGCCGCACTAATACAGGCTACCGTATCGATCATATTTATCATACCGAACCGGAATTGCCATCCGAAAGCACGCCGCTTTCGCAACCTGATCTGGATGTAAAAGAAGGCGACATCATCACCGCCATCAATGGCCAGCCTGTACTGGAAGCGCGCGACATTTCGGACCTGTTGACCAACCAGGCCGATAAACAGGTATTGATGCATGTAAAACGTGGAGACCAGGCAGTCCGTGCCGTTATTGTCACGCCAGTGAATATGATGAAGCATGCCAATCTGCGTTACAGCGACTGGGAACAAAGTCGTAGCGAACAGGTCAACAAGCTGACTCAGGGTCGCATCGGTTATCTGCACCTGCGTGCCATGGGCGCGCAAGACATCAACAGCTTTGCCCGCGATTTCTACAGCAACATCGAACGCGATGGCCTGATCATCGACGTGCGACGTAATCGCGGCGGCAATATCGACAGCTGGATCATAGAAAAACTCTTGCGCAAGGCCTGGGCATTCTGGTCCACCCCAACATCAGCCCCTTATGTCAACATGCAGCAGACCTTCCGTGGTCATCTGGTGGTGCTGGTCGATGAATTGACCTACTCTGACGGTGAAACCTTTGCTGCTGGTGTCAAGTCCTTGAAGCTCGGCCCACTGGTCGGCAAACGCACTGCCGGTGCCGGTGTCTGGCTGTCCGACGGCAATACCCTGTCCGACAATGGCATGATCAGAGCAGCCGAAAATGCGCAATTTGGTATGGATGGTCGCTGGCTGGTCGAAGGTGTAGGCGTAATACCGGATGTGGAAGTTGACAATCTGCCGCACGCCACCTTCAACGGCAAGGATCAACAACTGGAAACCGCCATACAACTGCTGGAGAAAAAACTTAAAGAGCAACCAGTTAAAGCGCTGGTGCCTCAAGTCATTCCCCCGTTGAATAAATAGTTTTTCTTGCTGCATAAAAAATCCTCATAGCTGAACGCTATGAGGATTTTTTCATTTGACCTGTATGTTTTTCTATTTTCGCTGTTCTCGGTGTTTTTCCTGCTAAGTGACATACCGCACAGAGTATTGACCAGTTGGCAGATAGCCTGTAAGCACGTGTAAAAGTATGTTGAAAGAAAGCAGGCATTGCATGATTATCTCGCCCATCAGTTCAGTGACGACTCCTGGATTGCAAGTTACGGCGGCACTCAGTCTGGATACGGTCAGCGCGCTCTCCCTGACATCAGGCATAGGCGCTGATTCCAGCTTGCTGGACACGGCACGCAACAGCAATATTACTGTTGATGTTTCTCGTCTGGGTGAATTACTGGCCTACGTGGCCAAATTGCAAAACCGGCAAACTGAGGATGTCGCAATTACGGATGGTGTCAATCGCACCGACACAGCTCAAACCGAAACAGACTTTGCCCAGTTCACTGCCATCGCAAGTTCATTTGTGGATGCCTTTAATCAACTGCAAGCCAGCAATTCCAGTCTGTCCAACAACCCCCTGGTCCCGACCAGTAGCGACAGTCTGTTGCAGGCAATCAATGCTGGCGCACAAAATGCGGATGGCACCAGTCTGTTCGAACAATTGGGAGGCATAGGGATTAATCTGCAAAATGCATCCCAGCCCGATAGCAATAGTTTGCTGACACTTGACGTGGCCAGTTTTCAAAACGCACTGGCAAAAGATAGCTCAGGCACGATTGCTTTGCTGACGCAAGCACTACAGGTGTTGGGTAGCGCAGAGAGTACGGTCATTACACAAAATCAGGAATTCGCTTCCGGCAATATCCTGGCGAATACCGGCACCAATTCAATTGAGAATACCGCAACAACGAATGCAGCCAACAACAGTAACAATATCAATGCCAACAGCGATCCCAAAACTGACACCACTGGCGCAACAGCAACAGGCAACGTGAATACTGTTACTCCGGCGGCTAATGCAGGGGCACTACTACAGCAAACACTAGCGGACGAGGCATTGCAGGCTGAAATCGAAACCGCCAGAAACTCTAAGACTGCAGTAAATGCCGATGTATCAAACACAGTTACTGTCAATACTGTGGACGACGCTGCGCAGGCAATACCTGGTATCCCGGCATCACCTGAAACCAGGGCAGCAGGATTACCTGCTTCAAATGACGCTACAAACACGGCACAAATTAATACGCCTACCAATGCAGGTTTGACGATAAGTACGAATGGTACTAATGGTACTAATGGTACTAATGCTACCAATGCAAGGATTGATACAGTTCCCGATGCTGTGGCCAACACAGGAACAGGCATAGATTTGAATGTGGCATCAAATACGCTGGCCATTGATGCCGGGGCAACTGGCAGCACACTGTCAATCACAGCAGATACGGCAAACACAGCCAACACTACCTTGCCACAGTCACTGAATATACAAACACCGGCACAAACATCGGTACAGACGCCACTCCAATCGCCATCAACTGAAATCGTGGACACACCCAAAGCTGTACAGGCAAATACAGTGACTGAAAACAAGCTGGCCACAAATGTGACAACACCGGTGACAACACCGTCGTCGCTGCTGACGGAAAGCCGGCTGGAAAACAAGATCGCTGCAAATTCAATACAATCCAATGAAAACGCTGCATCCACCACGGCATCAGGCAATACGAAAACAGCCCCCAACAACTACTCTGCATTGGCAGAAGTGAGCCAGACACTGGATACCACGCTGGCTACAATTAATCAGACCAGCACGACAGCAAGCAATATTACGGCCAGCAATCAAAGCCCGCCAGTCAGCCTGGCTTCGACGACAACTGCGAATACAGTGACCAGCAATACCAGCACCCAGCAAACAACGCCTGCCAGCAACAGTGCCGCAGTCAATGCCAATATCAATGCAACTGACATACCGCACATACAGGACGGCATCAATCCCCTGATTTCCGCCGCGGTAGCGGCATATCGTGTGAGGGATGGCATTCAAGCCAATACAACAGAAAAACCGCGTCCAGCGCAAACTGACACGGTGACAGCGACAGAAGCAATCACCGTCGTAGAACCGGTGACACTGGATTTACACGAACATTCCCAAAACCAGCGTCATGATGCAGAGGCTGATTCTGCCTATCATGAAGCCGAAGAATTGGGTGAGCCGGATAAAATTGCAGAAGTCGCGGGCAATATCAATGTCAATGCCTGATACTGAAAGTGATTCGCCTATTGACGATCATCGGCATGACCGATCACCTCTTTATACGCATGCCAGGTCGCATGGCCTATGATGGGCATGATGATCAGGAAACCGACGTTCCATGTCATGAAACCCAGCACCACGCTGCCAATAATGAGTGTCGCCCAAACCATCGTCACCGGTACATTGACGAACAGGGCCACGCAACTGATGATCATGGACGTGATGGCATCGGTATCCCTGTCCAGCATCAGCGGGATGGATACCCAACTTATTGCAAATACCAGACTGGCGAAGATAAACCCTATACACAGATAGACAGCCAGAAATTCCAGATTATCCAGGGAAAACAGCTGGGCCAGAAAACCGTGCATGGTCGGCATACCCTTGTTGTAGAAGAGCGCAAAAATCACCAGAGAAGCACGCGCCCACACCATCATGATGACGGCCAATACCAGTGCCAGCACACCAATATTACTCCACCGCCCGCGCATGGAAAATACACTACCCAATAGACCGGAGCGCACATTTTCCAAACGGCGGCTGATATCGTATAAGCCCAGCGCCAGCAAGGGGCCAACCAGCAGGAAACCACAAGTCAGGGCTGACAGATATTCTGGTGCATTGTTCAGCACCAGTTTCAACACCAGGCCCATGGCAGCAAAGCAAACCCCATAAAACAAACTGGCGCCACCGGATGCACGGAAGTCTTGCCAACCCATTTTCAACCAAACGAAAGGACGCAAAATCCCCACCCTTCGCAAGGGCGGAAATACCGCCTCGTTATCTATCACTGTCTTGATATCGGGTGGGGCGCTATCCCCATCCCTGGTTTGATTGCTCATTGCCTGTCCCCGTCTTATGCTTGTTTGATTTATATCCTAAGTCAGTAAGAGGTGAAAGGCAATGCCTGGTGCTGATAACTAGAAACTAGAACTCATTTCAACTTATCGCTTAAAAAACCGGTCAATGCAGATGACAGTTCAGGGGCCAGCGGCAGCGTGGGATCGCCATACGAAGCCATTTGTTGGCTCATATCGCCGGTGACTATTTTCAGCACGTGATTCATATTGTGCACGAGTAGCTGTGCGGCATCCGGTTTGGCTGCTTTAAGGGCAGTCAATTGTTTTGCATCGACCTGTATGTCATTGTCGCCCTGTAACAGCAATACCGGACAAGTCAGTTTGCCGATTTCATTTTCCGGGGTATAGCGGAACCAGGAAACCAGATAGGGTTGAACGCTGTCGCGATAAAAAGCTTTCAGTTCTGGCGGCACATCACTGACCAGCTTTCCGGCTTTCCGGCTTGCAGGGCGCTGATAATGTCTTCATTTTTTTGTGCCAGCAAAGGTGGCAATTTACCCTGGAATTGCTGACGTAAGATATCGCCTGCATTTTTCGCCGGGCCCGCTACTGATATCACTGCGCCCACCTTCACTTGCTGTGCCGACAGGATGGCTATCAGTGAGCCTTCGCTATGGCCCAGCACGGCCACGCCAGAAAAACGCGCATCGGTTTTCAGCAACTTCAACCAGGTGACCGCATCCTGGACATAGGTTTCAAAACGCAAAGCAGACTCATTGGTGGCTCCCGCACCGCTGGCTGCAATACCACGCTTGTCAAAACGCAGGGACGCAAAACCGGCAGCGGCCATGTCCTGCGCCAGCATTTTCAGGGAATTGTTTTTCCCCTTCATGCCTACAGTATTGCCATCCCTGTCTGTCGGGCCAGACCCGGCAATGATCAGTACCACCGGTACTTTAGCCTGACCAGCACCGGCAGGTAACAGCAAGCTGCCAACTATCTTGCCTGTATCGGTAGCAAGGACCATGTTCTGCTCAGTAATTGGTGCCGTTGCTGTCACTGCTGTCGCAGACTGTTCTGCCGCAACGCTGGCGGCGCAAAAACTGAAACTGGCAATGCTTAAAACGGCAGATAAAATAATACGCATGGCTTTATTAGATCAATGAATTGCAAAGTACTGGAATCAGACGCCGGCTATTTAAACATCATGGTGTGCCAGGGCTCTTTCGATACGGCGATCAGGTATCAGCCAGATCATGGCCATGGTGACATACAAGGCCATGGAAACCAGCGGGTACCAGAAAGCCAGCAAGATTCCTGTAGCATAGGTAATCGGCGACAGTTTGCCCTTCCAGTCATTGCCAACAGCTTTTTTCAATATCGAATCTGGTCCCTGGGTTGCAATAATCTGTTGCTGCAAGATGAAATAGGCGATGGCCGCCATCAACAACACCAGACCATACAGCGCCGCCGGCGCTGAGGCAAAATGATTTTCTCCCGCCCAGCCAGATGCAAAAGGGATCAAGGACAACCAGAACAACAGATGCAGGTTCGCCCACAGAATGCCACCAGTAACCCGGTGGCACATATGCAGCATGTGATGGTGATTATTCCAGTAGATGCCGACGTAGATAAAGCTCAGTATATAACTAAGGAATACTGGCCAGACCGGCAGCAGGGTGTCCAGCGTGCCGCCATGTGGCACCTTCATTTCCAATACCATAATGGTGATCAGAATAGCGATAACGCCATCGCTGAATGCTTCCAGTCGGGTTTTTCCCATATTCACTACCTCATTCTTTAGTCTTGTCTGTGCGATCGGATATACCCTTCTGCCGCCAGCAGCAAGCTGCTACGGTGTTCGCGTGGAACCAGGGTGTACTGAGCCAGCCGTCATGGTATACCGGTCAGCGCCGATTCCAAAGCGCATTTCGTCAGACAGCCTTACACCCAGACTCTCAGGTATGCAGCAATCGCCCGCCAGCAAATGACCAGTTTTCCCAGGCAGTTTCCCTGAAACAGACCATGATGTTTTCCGGATTCATGCTCTTGTCGCAAAGCCGCTTCATCAAGGTATCCAGCAATTTTTTCTTGATGCTGACACTGCGGCCAACGGACCAGAGTATTTCGATCAGGACAAAATCCTGATTACGGTTCTTGTGCAGGTCGGGATAATGCGGATCGAAGCGAAAATTCTCGGTATCCAGTTCCAGGATGCGTTGGAACTTGTCGGTTTCCGGCACCCCCGCTTCAACCAGTGCCGCATGTATGGCATTCAATACGGTTTCTTTGAAAAGCAGGGATTTGGGCTTGCAGACGGTGATTGTGACTAAAGGCATGATATGTCTCCTTTCCACGCAAATTGTGGCAAGCAAGACGACGCCGGATGTAGCATAACGTCGTCTGGCAGACCTTAGGCTGAGGCAGCTCATTCCCTTTGTTGGAATGAGTATTACCATTTTATCAAATTATTGAAAATCATTTTCAAATTTAGCAAGGAGATAACCTTAATAGCCAACCAGGAAGCAGATTAATGGATGGAATATGTTAATTTGCGTCAACTTGTTCCCCCTCGAAAAACCACGTCACAATCCAGTCTGAGCTACTGGTATGATCAGTGCATCCTTCAAAATGAGAAGATTACGTGCAAGACAAGTCGCCTTCTATTTTTCGTGCCTATGTGAGCGCTTATGTGAGTGCCTATGCCCGTCGGTTGGCAGGTCTGCTTTTGATTTGCTGCTCTTGCATGCAGTTGACAGCGCATGCAAAAACCGTCGTACCATTATTGCTGCCAGAGACTCGCGATGAAAATGGTGAGATTGCGCCCATACGCCCTGAAAATCAAAAAATCCTCCATTATTTTGAGCATGCACTGGATATAGAATTTGATGTGCGGCGCTATCCGCTACCGCGCGTCATCGAAAATATAGGCAAGGGCGAAGGAATGGGTTTTGGTCTGTCCAAGAATACCGAAAGACTGAAAACCATGCGTTACTCTGATCCTGTGTTTTCAGATTTTGTCTGGGTCGTGGTCAGGGATGACAGCAAGATGGAGTTTTCCAGTATCCGCGACCTGAAGGGTAAATCAGTTGGCATCGTGCGGGGTATACGTTTTGGCGATGAGATTGACAGCAAACGCAATGTGCTGTTCAGGGTGGAAGAAGACCAGCCACAAAACAGTTCCCGTTTAAAAAAGCTCTTGTCAGGACGCATGGATGTGATGCTGGTTAATTCGCGCATGTCGAATGCCAAAGACCTCGAAGCAGAATTGAATAAATACCTGAGCGACAAAAACATCCGGACTGAAATGCAGGTGAATTTTGGTGTAAAGGTATTTGCCAAACCCTTTCTGGTTGATCACATCCACTTCACTTCCAGCATAGACAGCGCGCCGGAAGTCATCAATAAAATCAATGCCGCCATCACCAGAGGCAGGAAGTCAGGCGACTTGCCTGCACTCTGGAAAAACTGATCCTCAATCAAGCTTGCGGCACAGTGACAGTACATGCCCCTGATCCGGGCGCGCAGAACCACCCAGCATGGCTTCATAGACCTGGCGCACATCGGCTTCGCCGTATCCGTGAGTGACCTGCATCCATGGCTTTTCAGCGGCCATGAGAGGCTGCATGAAGGCTTGCCAGGCATGTGCCAG
Source organism: Undibacterium sp. Ji49W (assembly GCF_049340205.1). Lineage (NCBI taxonomy): Bacteria > Pseudomonadati > Pseudomonadota > Betaproteobacteria > Burkholderiales > Oxalobacteraceae > Undibacterium > Undibacterium sp. Ji49W. Next base: position 63,267 of record NZ_JBMPOW010000008.1, read on the forward strand.
GCGTGTCTGTACGCCGCCCGGGCCCCAGTCTGTCATGCGCTTTTTAATTTGTGCGGGGGCAAAAAACAGGGTTGGTCTGGCACCCGGCAAATCGGATGCACCGCTCAGTTCGTCCCAGTGGGTACCGCCAACGGCACAACTGTATTTCATGTTGTCACCAAAATGATGATGTAACTGGCTGCGCAATTGTCCATTACCTGCCATGTCCACATAAACCACAGCCTGATCGGCTGCCAGTGTGGTGACCTGATCATAACTGATCACCTGGTCATAGATACCCATATTGCGTACGAATTCCAGGTTGGCTGCCGACGTCAAGCCGATGACTTTACAAGCCTTTTCCTTGCGTAGTGACAGCATGAACGCCAGGCCATAGGCCGTTTTGCTTGATGCGCTGGATATCAGTACCGACTGCGCGCCAAAGAACTGATTATCATCGAGAAAATCATCAATCATGAAGGACGTGATAAACAGGGGCCGCAACAAGACCTGCACATCTTCAGATTCTTTGGTATAGCCAGGATCAGTCGTGGTTCTGACGTAGTGGTTATACAAGCCATGCATGGCCTGGCGGTGTTCTGCGCCGTCAGTAAAACCGGCATCCGACACCCTGGTGGCATTGACCGTCAGATGGGTTGCCATCGGGTAGTAACCATAGAAGCGTTCACCCACACTCACACCGTCAACCCTGGATGCCAGCACGTCGGCAAAACCCCAGACCGGGATATTGCCCCAGCCCTCTTCTGTAGGAAAGAAATTCCAGTATTGCATGGCCTTGCCAAAAGCTGCGTAGGTGACATTGTTGGAGGTAAAAGCAAAGCGGTCTATCTGCAACAGCACCTGCCCGTCTTTCAGATCCGCCGGTTCTGGGACATGCAGCGGAACAAACCTGGACTCTGGCAAATTGCTTTTATTTACGATGAATTCTTTGGGTTGGATGCTCATGGTCTCGTTATATGTTTTTTAAAAAACCAAGTATTGCATGATTTATGAAATTTTTCCGGCTCTGTATTTCAAATTCAATAGTTTTCAAAAATATAATAATCTAGCCATCCTGCATTCATTGCATTCCGCGCCGTTTTCACCCCCGCTCACACCAAACTTCTGCATCTGGTCGCATCGACGTTGAGGCACGGCTGCTGTCTGCTTAAGCTCCATCTGTCGCACAAACCACGCCGTATTCATCTATTCAATCTGCACAGGAGCCTCATATGTCCCTCATTCAAACCATTGCCGGTAAAAAATTCCTGCTGGCCAGCAGCCTGTTCTTTGCCCTGTCATCCCAGGCACTGGCATTTTCGGATACCCAGTTTCAGGCGGCTTTCCAGCAGTTCATACAGCCCGCCAAGGGAAATGAAGAAAGTACCGCGAATGCCTTCAATGAATTGCTGAAGCAGGACCCCGCCAGCCCGCTGTTGATGGCGTATGCTGGGGCCAGCACTGGTAAATTGGCTGTTACCACGATGTTCCCCTGGAAGAAAATGTCGTATGCGGAAGAAGGTCTGGCCATGCTGGAAAAAGCCCTGCAACTGGCTGCCAGCAACGAAAACGCCCAAGGACATGGCAGCACGCCCGTCATACTGGAAGTCAAATTTGTGGCAGCAACGACTTTTCTGGCAGTGCCGGCCTTCATGAATCGCGGCCCGCGCGGTCTCAAATTGCTTAACGAGGTGCTGGAACACAAGCAGTTCGAAAAAGCAGAACCGGGCTTTCGTGGGTCAGTACTGATGCGTGCAGCAAACCTGGCCAATGAACAAAAAAGACCTGAAGACGCCAAACACTACCTGAACGACGCCATCAAACAGAATGTACCGCAGGCAGAAGCCGCCAAAGCCATGCTGAAAGGAATGCCATCATGAACCTGGCAGCCCTGTCACCTGCAATTGAACTGCGTGCAGTTCACAAAACCTATCGTCTGGGCACCCATGTGGTCAAAGCCTTGCAAGGCGTAGACCTGTCGCTGGCCCGTGGCGAACTGCTGGCACTGACTGGCCCGTCAGGTAGCGGCAAGAGCACAATATTGAACCTGTGCGGATTGATCGACGATGTCGATTCCGGCGACATTCTGTTGAACGGCGTCAACATTGACCAATACAGCGACACACAAAAGACTCTGCAAAGACGCGACACCATAGGTTTTATCTTCCAGAGTTTTAATCTGGTACCGGTCATGACGGTAGCTGAAAACGTGGATTACCCCCTGTTCCTGACAGGTGTGCCGCTGGCAGAACGACGTGAACGTGTCGCGGCACAATTGAAGGCCGTCGGCCTGCATGAACATGCGCAGCATTTGCCGGATGCTCTGTCGGGCGGTCAGCGGCAAAGGGTGGCGATTGCCCGTGCCCTGATCAAACGGCCCAGCCTGGTGATTGCCGACGAACCGACGGCCAGCCTGGATTCACACACTGCTGACCAGGTACTGGACCTGATGCGCGAACGCGGCCATGCCGAAGGCGTGGCTTTTGTGATAGCCAGCCACGACAGCCGCCTGACTAGCCGCAGCGACCGTATCGTGTCCTTGCTGGATGGGAGACTGCAATGAAACAGAGCTGGATGAAATTTGCGTTTTATAACACGCTACGCAATCGCCGCCGTTCCAGCATTACGGTTGCGGTAGCCGCCCTGGGCACGGCTGCCATTTTGCTGGCCGGTGGTTTTGCCTATTCGACTTATGAGGGCCTGGCACAGATATCAGCGCGTAGCACCGGCCACCTGATCATAGGCAAGCCCCAGCACTTCACCAGCGACCAGGATGTGCCTTTACAGTATGGGCTGGATAATGCCGGTGACCTGAAAAACAAAATCCTGGCAGACCCTGCCGTGCGCTATGTCTTGCCGCGCATTGAATACAGTGGCCTGATCAGCAATGGCGACAAGTCCACCATCATGCTGGCGATAGGCATAGACCCCGATGCCGAGTTTTCTGTCAAGGGCCCTACCCTGACAGTCAAGGAAGGTGAACTGATACAGACTGAATCGACAGAAGCAGAAATCGTCCTGGGTGAAGCCTTGGCACGCAGCCTGAAAGCCAGGCCCGGCAGCAGCCTGACACTGATGGCAAGCACCACCGACGGTGCCCTGAATGCGGTGGATGTCACTGTCAAAGGCTTGGTCTCAACCGGTGTGCCTGATCTGGACAAGCGTCTGGTGTATTCGAATATCAGGACAGCACAAAAACTGTTGAATACGCAGCGGGTTTCCAGCCTTGGGGTTTTCCTTAATTCCATGGAAGCAACCATGCCAGCCCAGGCAAGGCTGGCACAGACACTGCCCGAACTGACGGTGCAAAACTGGCTGGAACAGGCTTTCTTTTACAAGTCAGTCCGCGATTTGTATAACCGCATCTTTGGTGCACTGGGTGCCATCATCAGCTTCATCGTGGTGTTTGTGGTGGCGAATGCGATGGCCATGGCCATTATTGAACGTACCCGCGAAATCGGCACCCTGCGCGCCATGGGTACTTTACCCGGACAACTGACACGCAGCTTTTCTTACGAGGGCATGTTGCTGGGTGGTGCAGGTGCTGTACTGGGCGCAGTCATAGCAATCAGCGTGGCTTTGCTGCTGACGGTGTTCCCAGTGCAGATGCCCCCGCCACCAGGACGCTCCAGCGGTTATCCATTGCTGATCAGCATAGATGCGGCAATGTATGCGATCACCATCTTCACGATGATTGCTCTGTCGATGCTGTCTTCAGCACTGATCGCCCGCAAGACGCTGCGTCAGCCCATCGTCGATGCACTGGCACACAATTAAAAAACGGAAAACACCATGAAAACTTATACACGTATCGCCATCCTGCTGCTGGCAAGCAGCGCTGGCCTGGTCAGGGCAGATGAAGTCAGTGACTTGCTGAAAGCTGCCGACCTGTTTCGCATAGGTACAGAAAACATGCAGGTGGAAACCGAGATCACCACCTATGCCAAAGACGGCAGCAAGGAAAAAGAAAGAAATTACCTGGTATTTTCTCAAACCAATCATCAGTCACTGGTGTTGATGAAAAGCCCGGCAGAAAAAGGGCAAAAGGTTTTGATGCTCGGCGATGATTTCTGGATGCTGTTACCTGGCAGCCAACGCCCGCTGCGGATTACGCCCATGCAAAAATTGCTGGGTGACGCCTCCATCGGTGACATAGCCACCATGAGCTGGTCCCAGGATTACACCGGCAAAATCATAGGCGAAGAAAAATGCAATGACAAACCCTGTCTGCACCTGAGTCTGAATGCCGTGCGCAAATCGGTGGCTTACCAGCGCATAGAACTGTGGCTGGGCAAAACCCGGCATGAACCGGTCAAGGCAGATTTGTATGTGCAATCAGAAAAACTCGCCAAGCAGGCCAGCTTCATTCTGGACAAGCCACAAGCGCCGACAGCCGTGTCTGAAATGCTGTTGCTGGACCAGTTGAGCAGCCATAAAGAGACGCGGGTACGGTATATCAGCCGCAAGCAAAAAACAGTGCCAGAACAATGGCTGAACCCTATGTTCCTGGCGAAAAACCCCAGTCTGGAGTAAGCATGCCTGATTTCAAACACCATGCACTTGCCAGCTTGCTGACAGTATTGTTCTGCACACCCTTTGTGGTAATGGCTGAAGAACCCGATTTCAGTGGCCAGGTGCGGGGGCTGGTCAACAGCACGACCAGCAACAGTGCCAGCCAGCTAGCCATAGCGAATCAGCTTGCCCCCGGGCTGACCAGCAGCCATGCGCAGTTGGCCGTCATGGAAACCGAGTTGCGCGCCAACGCCAAGGGCATCAATGCAGTCGCTACCGTGCAAGGACAGATGAATGATGGCGGGCGCACTCAGGCCACTGCATGGCTGAATGAATTGTATGGCAGCATGGGGGATGGTGCCTGGCAGTTCAGCGCTGGTAAAAAAACCATCGCCTGGGATGTAGGCTATGGTTTCAGGCCAAATGATGTCGTGGCGCAGGAAAAGCGCCGTTCACTGATCAGCAACACCGTCATAGGCAAAGCTTTGGCCAGTGTCGAATACTTCAATGCGACCACGTCGGTGTCTGCGGTCTGGGTCAACCCTGGCCATGCAGCAAGCACCGATGTCGCGGATGAACAAGCCCTTGCCGCCCGCGTCTATCATCACACTGGCGGTGTCGATTTACATGGCTTTGCCCGTTATGGACAGAAAAATGGCGGCAGTGTCGGTGCAGCAGCGTCATGGGTGGCGACCGATGAAATGGAAGTACATGCATCCCTGCGCTATATGCAGCGCAATACAGGTCTGCGCATGAATGCCGACAGCAGCCTTTTGCAACGCAACACACCCTGGAAAAACAGCACGCAAAATAATGTCGTGCAAGCCATGCTGGGTGCCAATTACACGACAGAATCGCAACACAGTTTTTTCCTGGAAGCCTGGTGGGATGGCACCGCCCTGTCCGGCCGGGAATGGCAAGACTGGAACACCCGCAATCAAGCCTTGCAGGCCAGCGTAAATTATCTGCCGCAAATGCGGCAAGTGATTGGCTATAACCTGGCCTGGCAAAACCAGGCATTGTCAGCGTCGGGCAATATCCGTCGCAAGAACGTTTTCGCGCGCTGGAGCTGGCAGGAAAACAACTGGCAACCTTCGCTGGATATTTTGTGGACGCCGGAAGACAATGGCCGCATCATCACTGCAGCCGTGGGCTGGCAAGGTGACCGCATCAGCATCAATGCCGGCCTGCGTCTGTATGGCGGCCCCACCAAGGCGGTACTGGCGCAACTGCCAGATAGCAGGATGGCTTATCTATCGGCCAGTTGGGCGTTCTGATCAGCCCGCGGTCCTGATCAGTAATCTCATCGCCCTGCCCGGCTGTTTGCGCTATTGTTCATGTGTGCCCGCCGTGACCGGCCGACAAGAAGGATGCAGCAACGCCGCTGGCTGTATCGGACCGGGGAAGATGGTCCATGCGCACAGCATTGCGCCCTGAAAGTTTTGCCGCATACAACATGGTATCGGCACGCTGGAACCAGGTATCGGTGTCTTCGCCAGGCAGTTTTTTGGCGATACCAATAGAAACCGTTACCGGGTATTCGCGCAGCAGTTCTGATTTTTCTACCAGTGCACGCAATTCTTCGGCAAAGCGGGCACCGGTGACGTCGTCAGCGCCCATGGCAATCACCACAAACTCTTCGCCTCCATAGCGAAACAGGCTATCAATGGCACGAATGCGCCCACGTAACAGTGAACAGAAATTGATCAGCACCTGATCCCCTACCGAGTGACCAAACTGGTCATTCACTTTCTTGAAATGATCCAGATCGAGTATCAGCAGGCAGGCATTTACCTGGGAATGATCATCGGCACAAATTTCCTGCAACTTGCGGTCAAAGGCACGGCGATTGCCTACTCCGGTCAGAAAATCTTTTTCGGCCTGCTGGTTCAGTTCAGAATGCTGTAGGTTGGTTCTATGCGAGAAAATGGCAGCGAACAGATTGATCAGTACCAGCGTCACGACGATGCTGGACAGATCCAGTACCGACATCGCACTGAACAAAATGCCTATCAGGCACGCCAGGGAGACGGAGTTGATCATCAGGGCTTCGTTGGCACGCAGGATAAAGAATGCGGCAATCATGGTGGGATAGACCCAATACACGATGGCCTGCCCTTTGATATAGATGGCGGCCAGCATGCCCATGGAATAAAACACGGTAACGGCCAGACCTGCAAAGCGCACGCGCCGGGTACGCCAGACAAACAGCATGATGCATAACATGCCGGCAACAATCAGCAAATCGACGGTTGCCAGCAACCAGTTCTTCTGGGCCATGCGGATAAGGCCGAAAGGAAGTATGCTGGGTATGCTCAGTCCGCAGAGCATCAGCAAGATGATTTCTTCTTTTGAGCGTTTTAAAAACATACTGAATTTCCCTGGCAGCTAAGCTGGCGAGCAATCAGACACACGACATCTTACTCATCGGGCTTGAGTTCAATTTTGCATTTGTTCGTCTCCAGACTAACTCATACAGGGCGCCTATGTCCAACACAAAACGCTAGCGTTGGCAGGAAAAAAACAGCTTTGAAAATATTGACTGACAATCCAGTGAAAATGCCGCCGACAATCAGTCGATCATGTGCGGATGCAGCAATGCGTACATCCAGAAATTACCCGGCTTGCCACGTACCATGCGAAAGGCCCGCAAATAGCCCTCGCGCTGAAATCCCAGACGCTCCAGCACGCTCACCGAATTGACATTCGTTTCCAGTACCGTGGCCTGTATCCGATTCAGCCCGCCCTCACCAAAACCCCATTCACACATGGCCCGGGCGGCGGCAGGCATGATGCGTTTGCCCCAGTATTCAGGTGCCAGGTCATAGGCCAGTTCTGCACTGCGGTTAACGTCGGACATGGTATGAAAACCGACTGTCCCTATCAGCACATCATCCACCTTTCTAGCGATAGCCAGACGTATGGGCGAATTGACCGCATCTGTTTCATACATGGCAAGCTGGGGCAGCAAGTCGTCTGCCGATTCCAGATTCCAGCTGGTATGACGTATGGCATCGGGGTTCTTCAGGTAGGCATACCATGCACTGGCATCATCAACACGGATATTGCGCAGTGTCAAATCATCAAGACCCGGATCAGGGATGTTGGTTATCTGCATATCGAATACTAAAAAGGCAAGTCTATTGTTTGGCGATAAGCTTGCGTACCACCGAATTGAATACTTCGACCATCTGTGGATCAAACTGGCTGTCACTATTGGCATTGATTTCTGAAATGGCGCTCAGCAGGCTGCGCTTGTAGCTGCGATCTGAACGTTCATTGGTGACCGAGCAAAAGGTATCGACGATGGATAGCATGCGGGCGCCCGGATGAATCTGCTCGCCCTGCAAGCCATTTGGATAGCCGGAGCCGTCAAAGCGTTCATGATGATCCAGCACCATGCGTGCGGCTTCATCCCAGCCACCAAAGCGCAATAGTAGCTGGCTGCTGGTGACCACATGTTCCTGGATTTTTTTGACTTCTTCCTTGGACAGGACACCTTCCTTGTTAAAGATGCTATGCGGGATGAAGCTCATGCCCACGTCATGCATGAGAGACGCGACTTTCAGTTGCTCTGCATCGACCAGAAAGTTCAACGCCTCATTCAGCGACTCCGTCAATTGCGCGACCTGGTCAGTACGGTTCTTGCGGTAGATACTGAGATTGTCAATATGCGCAGCAAATTTGCGCATCAGCTCCATGTCGGCCGGCAATTCCAGTACAACCTTCTGGGGTTTTGACACTGTGTCATTGCTTTCGGCTTTGCCATCCAGCAGTGCAATGGCATCCTTGAAGTGTTGAGGCTGAAAGCCATGTGCACTGTTTTTTTGCAGTGCATCACACAAGTCAAATAATTTCTTGCGCCGGATATCGCTGGTAAAACCATGAGCGATCAAATCATTCAGCAAATCTTCGACTTCATCATTTGCCAGCAGTAAAAATTCGCCCAGTTCGCGGAAATAAGGATCCTGGTTCGCGCGAACTCTGGCGACGATTTCTTCTATGCGGTGCAGCAAATCAGTAAAAGGCCCCAGCCCCACCATCTGGCAATTGCCCTTGAGCGAATGCATGGCACGGAACAGGCGGTGGATATAGGCGGTACCGCCACCACTATTGAGTTCCTTGACACAAGCCTCGGCCTCTTCACACGCCTCACGCGTGCAATCGACAAAATCGTCGATGATAGTACGTTCCATGGCCAGAAATTCCGGGCAGGTAAAGGTATCAGCGCCATGCGGTGTGTTCATTGTGGACCGTTCATATTTGTACTGCATCAGTGGAAAAAGATGAATGTAAAGAATGGAGGAAATTATAGTGGCAGACCACACCCTCATCAATTCCTGAAGTGTAGTGGCAGTTTTGCATGTCGTGTCACATGAATCAATATTTTGATTAAAAGAAAGATTGATCAAATGGCAAATATCTCTCTCGTGACAAATTTATGATGCATTATTTACATTTTTTACTGCCTTAAAGCATGGTATTCATAGGCAAATAAAAAAGTCCCGAAACCTTGCGGCTTCAGGACTTTTTAACGCATCTTCAATTCTGCCCACTGCGCTTTATTCGGCAAAAACCTTGCTGGCAGGTGTAATGCTGACTGCTTCCGCCTTGATGTTCAATTTGCGGTTACCGATGACCTGGTCTTCATCCAGCAATTCCTTAGGTTTTTCGGAGTTGTATTTGATCGCAGAAAAACCATCAGACACCAGCTTGTCTTTCAGACCCACCGCATCCTTGGCAATCATGACCACCGACATGTTTTGCGCCGACAGGTGTTTTTTCATGGCGGTATTGACATCGGTCAGACTGAGTTTAGACAAATTATCGCGCATCATTTTCGTGAACTCTGGCGTGCGATACCATTGTGCATCCAGGGCATAACCCAGTTGCTGGTCTTGCGTTGCCGTCATCATGAAGACATTCTTCATCAAGTAAGTGCGGGTAATTTCAAACTGTTCCTTGCTCAAACCCTGATTCACCATCTTGTCCAGTTCAGCCACGGCGACACGCAGGGCCATATGGGCATTTTCCGGCGCTACCGGGCGTATCCAGATTTCAAACAACTGCGATTGACGGACACGATTAGGCGTCGGGAAAGACATGAACATGCCACCCGGGAAGGCTTCGATATACGCATAATCACCATAGTTCATGCCGCGTATTTCACGTATGCGCTGATACAGATGGGAAGAACTGGAGCGATGTTCACCCAGCCAGGTTTTCGCCAGCCACAGTGCTGCAAAGTCAGGATGTGAACGGGTAACCGCAATAGGAAAGCCCATGGAAATCGCTGTTGCACGGGTATTCTTTTCTATGATTTCGACTTCCATTCCCTGACTGACTTTGCCGACTGGTGCAGTAATGGCAGCCATGCCGGCACCATCCGGCAGTTTGTTCAAGGTTTGCTTCAGACTGGTCACCATGGCGTCAGATACATCACCGGAAATACCGACTTTCAGCGCACCCGTGGTATAGGCTTTTTTCCAGAACTGTCTGACATCATCCAGGGTAATGGCATCTATAGCCTTAACCGTTCCCAATACCGGATGGGCATAGGCAGAACCGGCAAACACATTGGTCTGCAAACGTTCCTTGGCAAACTCTTCTTCGTTATTGTCTTTCAGGTCCAGCAACAAGGCATTTTTCTGTTCATCCTTGATACGGCGGAAGTCTTCTTCACGGAAGCCGGGTTCCAGCAATTGCGGCAAGGCGATCTGGACAAACTCTTTCCATTTTTCCTTGTGTACGGAACCACTGAAGCTGGTCATTTCCTTATCTGTCTGGGCCGAGAAACTGGCTGCCAGCGGGAACAGGATTTTCTTGACTTCATCGATCTTGCGTTCTTTCGAACCGGCACTGTCTATCATCGCTGCCGTCATTCTGGCCAGGCCTTCCTTGCCAGCCGGGTCTTGTGCCGAACCAGCAGCAAACACCAGCTTGAAGCGGATTTGTGGCAACTTCGATGCCTGCACCAGTACGTCGAACTTGCCGTCCACAGCTTTGTCATTGAAGCTGGCCAGTTTCGGCAGGCTGCTCAACTCTGCTGGCAGGGCTGCATTCGACAGACTGGTAACGACCATACCGTCATCAACCAGGTATTTCCTGGCGACTGCCTGCAAATCTGCCGGTGTCAGGCTATCAATCACTTTATAAAACTGATTGATGGTGGCGTAGGAACGTTTGTAATGAACAAAGCGTGCCAGGGTGCCAGCGATCTGGTCTGTATTATCAAGGCTGCGTATCAGGCCATATTTAAGTGCGGATTTGGCGTCGGCCAGTTCCTGATCGGCCAAGGGTGTCTGTACGATGCGGGCAATCTTTTGCAGGATGGCGTCACGCACGTACACGGTATCTTCAAGCTTCTTGACGCGCGCGCCTATCACCGCCAGACCTGGATCCACAGAGGGAGGGGTGAAATCAAATAACTGATCTACCTTTTGTTCATCCTGTTGCAAGCGCTTGTAGATATCTGAAGTACTGCCAAAGGACAAGGACAGTAACATGCTCAATGCCGCATGTTCCTTGTTCGTCACAGAAAAAGCCGGTGCATGGAAAGCAACGGCGACATACGGCAAGGTTGGGCTAGGCCACTGCACATGTTTATACAGGGCGCCCGTCGCTGCCGGTTCGGCCGGTACCGGGGGCTGGGCTTTACCTCGCTGCCATTGACCCCAGTATTTTTCTATCATGGCGATGGTGGATTTGGGTTCGACATCACCGGCCACGATGATGGTGGTGTATTCCGGGCGGTACCAGCGGTCGAAGAAAGTTTTGGAATAAGCGTACTGATTCGGCATGTCCTCAATATCCTTGAGGAAGCCCATGGTCGTATGCTTATAGGTATGTTTCTGGAAAGCAGTATCACGCATCACTTCCAGCAATTTGGTGATGGGATTGGCGCTGTTTTTATTGTATTCACCCAGCACGGCCCGTGATTCCGTCTTGAAATCACTTTCGCTATATGAAAGATGCTGGAAGCGATCTGCTTCAATTCTCAATACCGTTTCCAGGTCTTCCTTGGAAAAAGTCGTGTAGTAATTCGTCAGGTCATCACTGGTATAGGCATTCTGGCGTGCGCCGGTGGCGGTCAGGATATCCTTGTATTTTTCTGCGGGGATGTCCTTGGTGCCGCGAAACATCATATGTTCAAAAAAATGAGCAAAGCCGGATTTGCCAGGTTCCACCTCATTGCGTGAACCGGTCTGCACCGGAATCTGTACCGATACGATATTTGGCAGGCCAGTGGGCACGATGATGATTTTCAAGCCATTTGGCAACAGCTTTTCTGTAGCCTGGAATGGCAATACATCCTTGCTACCCTGTGCTTCCTTGACAGACTTGTTGGCAGATTTGACGCTGCCGGTGCCAGAATCTTGCGCTTGCAGAGGTAAAGCAAGGCCTAGGCCTGCCAGTGCCAAAGCAAGAGTCAAAGCCGGCGTGGCGGGTAGCATTTTTTTCATTTTTTCTCCGGATAAGGAAATCATTTAGGTAGATGATATTGTCGTCATAAGACTGCAAATGCAAGAACAAGTTCAGCAAAAGCACATTCCCTGCCAGGTTTGCGATTGCGACTATCGCTACTACCACCGCCACAAAAGCAAAACCCCGCGGCAGTTTCCTGCAACGGGGGTCATACCTGCTTACTGCCAAATTACTTTACTTCTTGCGCTGCGGTGGCAAATCGGTACAGACACCTTTATACACTTCAGCCGCCATGCCTATCGATTCACCCAGGGTAGGATGTGGATGGATGGTCTTGCCGATATCGACTGCATCTGCACCCATTTCAATCGCCAGGGCGATCTCGCCTATCATGTCACCGGCATGCGTGCCGACGATGCCGCCACCGACGATACGTTTGGTTTCTGCATCAAACAGCAACTTGGTGAAGCCTTCGTCACGGCCATTCGCCACGGCACGGCCAGAAGCTGCCCATGGGAAATGACCTTTTTCAAGCTTCACGCCCTTGGCCTTGGCTTCATCTTCCGTCATACCTACCCATGCGACTTCAGGGTCGGTATAGGCAACGGATGGAATCACGCTGGCATCGAAGTAAGCTTTTTCACCGGATGCTGCTTCGGCTGCGACGTGTGCTTCATGCACGGCCTTGTGTGCCAGCATGGGCTGGCCAACCAGGTCACCAATCGCAAAGATATGCGGCACGTTAGTGCGCATTTGCTTGTCGACATTGATGAAGCCACGGTCAGTCACCGCCACGCCTGCCTTGTCGGCAGCAATTTTCTTGCCGTTGGGGCTACGGCCTACCGCAACCAGCACCAGGTCATAGACTTGTGGTGCGGGTGCAGTTGCGCCAGCTTCGGCAGCTTCGAACGTGACCTTGATACCTTCAGGCAGGGCTTCAACAGCAACCGTTTTGGTTTTCAACATGATGTTGTCAAAACGTTTTTCATTGAATTTTTGCCAGACCTTGACCATGTCACGGTCCGCGCCCTGCATCAGGCCATCCAGCATTTCAACGACGTCAATGCGTGAACCCAGGGTGGAATACACGGTCGCCATTTCCAGACCAATGATGCCGCCGCCGATGACCAGCATGCGTTTTGGTATCTGACGCAATTCCAGCGCGCCGGTGCTGTCAACAATGCGTGGATCAGCCGGTACGAAAGGCAGGTTCACGACAGAAGAACCAGCGGCAATGATCGCCTGCTTGAACTGTACGGTTTTCTTGCTGCCATCCGCCGCGGTGACTTCAATATGGTTAGGACTGAGGAACTGACCCACACCCTGCACTACATTGACCTTGCGGGCTTTCGCCATGCCATTCAGGCCAGTCGTCATTTTCTTGATGACGCTTTCCTTGTAGCCGCGCAGTTTGTCGATATCGATTTCTGGCTTGGCAAATGTCACGCCATGCGCAGCCATCGATGCAGTTTCATCAATCACGGCGGCCACGTGCAACAGTGCCTTGGATGGAATACAACCTACGTTCAGGCAGACACCACCGAGGGTGGAATAACGCTCGACCAGTACTGTGTTCATGCCCAGATCAGCAGAACGGAAGGCGGCAGAATAACCGCCAGGACCCGCACCTAAGACCATCATGTCGCATTCAACATCGACCTTGCCGGTGTAGCCGGAAGCGATTGGTGTGGGGGTGGCAGATGCGGCAGGGGCGGCCTGAGCAACTGGAGCAGCAGCAGCAGCAGCAGCAGCAGCAGGAGCAGAAGCTGCCTGACCTGCGGCTTCGACCAGCAACAACAAGCTGCCTTCAGCAACCTTGTCGCCGACCTTGACCTTGATTTCTTTTACCGTACCCGCATGGCTGGATGGAATCTCCATACTGGCCTTGTCAGATTCGACGGTGATCAGCGACTGGTCTACCTTGATGCTGTCGCCAACCTTGACCATGACTTCGATGACTTCAACTTCCTTGAAATCACCGATATCAGGGACTTTGACTTCTATGATACCGACTGGTCCGGCAGGTGCTGCAACCACAGGAGCAGGCGCAGCGGCGGGTGCTGATGCTGGCGCAGGAGCGGCCGCAACTGCCGGAGCAACCGCAGGCGCTGCACTTGCCGTAGCCCCCTCAGCCTCAATCACTAGCAGCAGGCTGCCTTCGGCAATCTTGTCGCCCAGTTTGACTTTCAATTCCTTGATGACACCGGCACGGCTGGATGGAATTTCCATGCTGGCCTTGTCAGATTCGACAGTCACCAGCGATTGATCGACCTTGATGGTATCACCCACCTTGACCAGCAATTCGATGACTTCAACTTCCTTGAAATCACCGATATCGGGTACTTTGACTTCGATAGTGCTCATAGTCTGGTCTCCGTTCACAGCAAGGTTTTACGCAGATCGGCCAGGACATCGGCCAGATAAGCGGTGAACTTGGCAGCCATGGCACCATCAATGACGCGGTGGTCATATGACAGCGACAAAGGCAGCATCAGGCGTGGCTGGAATTGTTTGCCATCCCAGACTGGTTTGATACTGGATTTGGACAAGCCCAGGATCGCCACTTCAGGCGCATTGATGATAGGCGTGAATGCTGTGCCACCGATGCCGCCGAGTGAAGATATGGTGAAGGTTGCGCCCTGCATGTCAGCAGGTTTCAGTTTGCCATCGCGTGCCTGGGCTGACAACTCACCCATTTCAACGGCGATTTGCGACAAGGTTTTCTGGTCTGCGTTTTTAACGACTGGCACCACCAGGCCATTCGGCGTGTCAGCAGCAAAGCCGACGTTGTAATACTGTTTCAGGATCAGGTTTTCACCTGTCGCATCGAGCGAAGAATTAAATGCCGGGAATTTTTTGAGTGCAGCAACGCTGGCCTTGATAACAAAAGCCAGCATCGTCAGTTTGACGCCGGATTTGACCAGGGCTTCGTTCGATGACTTACGGAATTCTTCGAGGTCGCTGATATCGGCTTCATCAAATTGCGTGACATGCGGGATCATTACCCAGTTGCGGTGCAAATTGGGGCCGCTGAGTTTTTTGATACGTGACAAAGGCGATGTCGTGGTCGCGCCAAACTTGCTGAAATCCAGCGATGGCCATGGCAATACATCGAGACCAACGCCACTGCCATTTTTTGCAGGAGCAGAAACCGCAGCAACGGCTGTGCTGCCCGCCATGATGCCCTTGACGAAGTTTTGTACGTCTTCTTGCGTGATACGGCCTTTTTGACCGGAACCGGCAACGCGTGTCAGATCAACACCCAATTCACGCGCAAATTTGCGTATGGATGGGGACGCATGAGCCTTGCCTGCGCTGGCTGTTGCTACAGGAGCAGATGGTGCTGCTGGCGCTGCAACTGGGGCAGGCGCGGCGGCTGGCACTGGTGCTGGGGCCGCTGGTGCTGGTGTTGCAGCTACTGGCGCTGCTGGGGCCGCTGGTGCAGATCCCGCCGCAGGTGCTGCGGTAGTTGCCGTAGTTGCCGCAGCATCAACCACGACCAGCAAGGAACCTTCAGCAACCTTGTCGCCGACTTTGACTTTAATTTCTGTCACTACGCCTGCATGGCTGGATGGAATTTCCATGCTGGCTTTATCTGATTCTACGGTGATCAGTGACTGATCCACCTTGATGGTGTCGCCGACTTTGACCATCAGCTCAATGACTTCAACTTCCTTGAAATCACCAATATCCGGCACTTTGACTTCTACGCTACTCATAATTTTCTCCATTGTCGCCCCGCTTTATCGCAGGGCGGTTGGGGTGAAGCCAGGCTTTTACGCTGTCTTCACGCTCATCCTGCCCTTCTCTAAAAATGAAAGAGGCAGGAAATGTTAGTGGGTGTCAGACGTAAAATTACACAGTAACCGGATTAGGTTTATCTGCATTGATACCGTATTTGGCAATTGCCTGCGCCACCACGGATGCAGACAAGGCACCTTCATCAGCCAGTGTTTTCAAGGCAGCGATGACCACGAAGTAACGGTTGACTTCAAAGAATTCACGCAATTTGGCGCGGGAATCAGAGCGACCAAAACCATCCGTACCCAGGACCTTATAGCTGCGGTTTTTTGGAACAAATGCACGGACTTGTTCAGCGAAGGTACGCATATAGTCTGTTGCCACGACGATAGGGCCAGCCGTGTCTTTCAGACATTGTGCGATATACGGCACCCGTGGCTCTTCAGTCGGATGCAACATGTTCCAGCGTTCTGCATCCTGACCATCACGCGCCAGCAGGGTGAAGGATGGTGCAGACCAGACATCGGCAGCAATGCCCCAGTCATTTTGCAACAGTTCAGCACCAGCGATCACTTCACGCAAGATAGTGCCTGAGCCCATCAGTTGCACGCGATGCTTGGTGGTCTGTTCAGATTTTTGCAACAGGTACAGGCCCTTGATGATGCCCTCTTCCTGACCCGCCTTCAGACCTGGGTGGCTATAGTTTTCATTCATCAGGGTGATGTAATAGAACACGTCTTCCTGATTGGTGACCATACGACGCAAGCCATCATGCATGATGACTGCCACTTCATGGGCAAAGGTCGGATCGTAAGGAATACAGTTAGGGATGGTGGAAGCCAGTACATGGCTATGACCATCTTCATGCTGCAAACCTTCACCATTCAGCGTCGTACGACCGGCAGTACCACCGAGCAAGAAACCACGTGCACGCATATCGCCAGCAGCCCAGGCCAGATCGCCAATGCGCTGCAGACCGAACATGGAGTAATAGGTATAGAACGGGATCATGACGCGGTTATTGGTCGAGTACGAAGTCGCCGCAGCGATCCATGAACTCATACCACCGGCTTCATTGATACCTTCCTGCAAAATCTGACCGGCTTTATCTTCGCGGTAGTACATGACCTGGTCTTTATCGACCGGTTCATACAACTGACCAACCTGGCTGAAAATACCGATCTGACGGAACAGACCTTCCATACCAAAGGTACGGGATTCATCGACCATGATAGGCACCACGCGCTGACCCAGGCTGGCGTCGCGCAGCAAGGCAGTCAGGATACGTACATAGGCAGCCGTCGTCGAAATTTCACGGCCTTCAGCCGTTGGTTCCAGCATCGCCTGGAAGGCTGTCAGTTCTGGCACCACCAAAGCCTCGTCGGCTTTTTGACGGCGCTGTGGCAGGTAGCCACCGAGTTCTTTACGACGCGCATGCAGGTATTGCATTTCTGGCGTGTCGTCAGCCGGTTTGAAGAAAGGAATATTCGGCAGTTCAGCATCAGCAATCGGCAACTGGAAGCGGTCACGCATGGCCTTGATGGCTTCATCGTCGAGCTTCTTGGTATTGTGGGCGGTGTTGCGTGCTTCGCCGGATTTGCCGAAACCAAAGCCCTTGATACTTTTCGCCAGGATGACGGTAGGCTGCCCCTTGTTTTCCTGGGCAACTTTGAATGCAGCATAAATCTTGTGTGGATCATGGCCACCACGGGTCAGGCGCCAGATGTCGTCATCCGACATTTTACTGACCATTTCCAGCAATTTTGGATGCTTGCCAAAGAAGTGGCTGCGTACATAGGCACCGTCCTTGGCTTTGTAGTTCTGGTATTCGCCATCCACGGTTTCCATCATGACTTTTTGCAGGATACCGTCCTTGTCCTTGGCCAGCAATTCATCCCAGCCGCTACCCCAAATCACTTTGACGACATTCCAGCCGGCGCCACGGAAATCCGATTCCAGTTCCTGGATGATCTTGCCATTACCACGTACCGGGCCGTCCAGACGTTGGAGGTTACAGTTGACGACGATCACCAGATTATCGAGTTGTTCGCGGCCAGCCATGCCGATCGCGCCCATGGATTCCGGTTCATCCATCTCACCATCACCACAGAAAGCCCAGACTTTGCGCTTCTCTGTGTCAGCAATGCCACGTGCATGCAGATACTTCAGGAATCGTGCCTGATAGATCGCCATCAGCGGGCCCAAACCCATGGATACGGTAGGGAATTGCCAGAAGTCTGGCATCAGTTTTGGATGCGGGTAAGAAGACAGGCCTTTGCCATCGACTTCGCGACGGAAATGCAACAATTGCTCTTCAGACAGACGGCCTTCGAGGAAGGCACGGGCATAGATACCAGGGGAAGAATGGCCCTGGATGTAGAGCAGATCGCCGCCATGGTCTTCAGTCGGGGCATGCCAGAAATGGTTGAAACCTATGCCCAGCATGTTTGCCAGCGAAGCAAAGCTGGACAGGTGACCACCAAGGTCGCCATCTACGCGATTGGCCTTGACCACCATGGCCATCGCGTTCCAGCGCATATAGGAACGCAGGCGCTCTTCGATTTCCAGATTGCCAGGGCAATGTTCACCCTGGTCAGCAGGAATGGTATTCACGTACGCCGTATTGCTGGAGAACGGGATATGGGCACCACGACGACGCGCCAGGTCCACCATGCGCTCCATCAGGTAATGAGCACGTTCTGGCCCTTCCGTTTCGATAACGGCTTCCAGCGCATCCAGCCATTCATTGGTTTCAACTACATCGGGATCATTGGCGGCCTGGGCCAGCACCTGGTCTATCTGGGGTGACATAGAAGGGGTCTCCTGTTATTGCACGTTTGGGTGAAACGCGCGTGGGCGAATCGACAAATTACGGCTTGAATTTTGTTTTCGCAAGCATTTTAACAGGACTTTTTTATTTTTCAAATAGCGATATATGATTTCACATTATGAAATTTAAGCTGCAATGCAGCATTTTGACCTCTTGCCACCATGCCAGAACACTCGTCCAGTTCCTGGATTCTGTCTACGATCTTAATGCTCCTGAGGCCCGGTTATGGCCACGCAGCATGTCCGCAGCAATATCATAAGCAGGCACCTAAAGACAGGTACGCACAGGCACCTGCCAATTCCAGGCTATTTGGTATTGAACGCCATAAAGCTGCCATAACCGCTGGTGCCTTTGTTCACATAAAGAATGCCATTTTTAGACAAGGCCAGATCGCCACCTCGTGGATAAGACCACACCGTCTGATGGCTGCTCAAATCGACAGCAAATACGGTACTAAAAGAACCAAGCAATAAAACATTATTGGTGACAATCATGTTTTGCAGATAGCCATTGGCACCAATCGGTTTTTGGTCATAGTAAACGCCGTCCGGAAATTTCCACTGCCACAGCAAGGCCCCGGTGCTGAGTGAACGGGCATCAACGCCATATCCATTGAGGATGTACAGGGTAGAGCCAGCACAAACAGGATTACTATAAAACGTGTCTTTGACGGTCCATTTAATTTTTTGCGAAGCCAGATCAAAATTCACCAGACTCAACCCATTACTTGCAATCAATAAATTCACACCATCACACAGCGTAGGCTCTACCCTGGTCATTGATGCCTGGATATTAGAAGCAGCGATCAGCGTCGTCTGCTTGCCGGATTGACGATTAATTATCGCCAATCCGCTTGGTCCGGCAGTATTTCCCTTGGGGACAAACATATAAACGTAATTGGCATCTACCGCTGGCGACCAGAGTGCATCCATATTATCGGATGCAAAATTCCAGTTACTACTCAGTGTATCCGCCGACGAACTGGACAGGAACTGACTCTGTGGCCCATTTCGGCTGAAAACAGTTTGCCCATCAACCACCGGCGCATAAAAATAGCTGCTTGTTGTGATGACGTTCGTTTTACCCAATCTATTGCCATTGGATTGATCCAGCATCCACAAGCCTGAGCTTTGTGTGGCAGTATTCATGAAATAGACTTTACCGTTTTGCGCAGCAGGTGGGTTCACCCAGCCATCAGCAACCGGAAACGTCCATTTGACCTTGCCATCAGATTCATTCACAGCGAATACCGCTCCACCACTTCCACCATTTGCTGCCTGTGCTGAGAAATAAACTGTGTCACCCTGCGTAGTGATTTGCCCCTGCGCCATGTATTTGTTGCTGTCGATCTCAAACAGGAATCGCGGCGCGAAGGCGTTCACATTCAGCGTTACCGGCACGTAACCTGTATGTGCCACATTACCCTGGTAGCCATTCCAGTCGGCCGCGCCCGGCGTTGGTGTCAGTGTGCTGGTATTCGTTTTTACTTCCAGGCTGTAGGGTATTTTCCAGGGGTTGATCTGATAGGGGAAATCACATGAATTAATATTCCCTCCGCACAAGCGTACTTCCAACGCCCCGACATATTTGCCCACTGGCGGTTTTGAAGTCATCCTAAGGGTGGTGCGTATGGTGTTTTTATCGATCTTGGTCACTGAATTACCGTTGGTCAGCAAACCGGCTGGATCGGTGACACTGACACCGACGCGATTGATGAAATCGATGCCTGCTTCACTTTTGACTTCAAGCTCAAATGACTTTTCTTCGGCAGGGACAAATGATGCTGTGATCTCCGCTGGGCTGATCGTAATACTTGGCGCTCTTACTTCAAAGCTGTATGGCAGCTTCCAGGGTGAGCCTTCATGCGGCTGCGCGCAACTATAGGGACTGTCCTTGCATAATTTCACCTCCAGTATGCCGCTATATCTGCCCGGCTTGAGGCTTCTAGTCGTGACACTTGCCTGGTAATTATATTTATCAATCGCCTTGATCCTGATATCGTCGGTAATAACACCTGTTGTGTCGATTATCGCGACATTCACCACATCCGGGAAATTGCGGTTCGCACGTATATCAAGCGACAAGGTTTTATTTTCGTAAGGCAGAATAGTCGCCGTCAAACTGGATGGCGTAAAGCTCAAGCCACCATCGTTGGATACTACCGGCAGCGTGTCAACCGGATTACCTGTACTTGTGCCCGTATTTGTACTTGTATTCGTACCTGACCCGGCACCGCCACCGGAACCACCGCCACAGCCCGTCAAAAGCAAAGATAACAACAGAAAGGAGGTGAGTTTTTTGATGTTTTTCATAAAGATTGAGAAAATTTACCGCAGGTGAAAGCAAATCAAACCATGTGGTGCACTGGCTATTGAAGCGCGAGGAATCTGCGGGGAAATCCCGCTTCGCCAATCAGGACAGATTCGTCCCTTGCACTGCCCATCAATACACAATCAATGAGCGATCAGTTTCCCGGTCAGTTTCTTGCTGCCGGAAGCATCTGCCAGCAATACCAGCAGACGATCAATATTCGGGTGCTTGCCCGGGAAAGCCCTGGCATCTGCCGTATGTTCAGCATACAACTGCAGGCCCTTTGTAGCGGCTGCGGTATTGATTTCGACAAACTCCTGTAACAGGGCATGATAGACACGTACGCTACCAGCCGAGCCCGGCTTGTTATCTATTTGTGCGACCAGTGTTACGCCATCAAATAATTGAATGGCAGCCAGGTGATCAATGACAGGCAGGGTGGGCAGAATTTCGCTGAATTGCATGGATGTTTCCTTCAAAGTCATGTGATGCGCATGAACACTTTCCGCGCAGTCGCCAACAGGCGCGTTAAAAAGACTGCATTTTACGGGTTGGGCCATTTTTTAGCTAACGGCATTGCATGAACATAAAGCCAGACAAAAAATATCTATCGTCAAACTTATCATTGACGGCGGGCATGGCGATAAAAAAAGAGCGATGATTTCTCATCGCTCTTTATCGCTTCATTAGCGCAATTCGACTTGCGTCGAATTGAACCTGGTTATCCAGCTATTATTTGAATTGATATTTCAGACCAACTTTGAAGTAACGACCCAGTGCGCCGCTGGAATCCATAGGATTGAAGCCCATGGCACCGTAAGTCAAAGGATCCAATGGAGCCACTTTGTCAAACAGGTTGGAGACGGAACCGAATACTTCCAGGTTTTTCATTGCTTTGTAGCGGAAAGACATATCCAGCGTAGTGAAGGATGCCAGTGTGCAACCTGCTGGCGCATCAGTGCCGTCAGCAAACTTGTTAGCACATGGCTGACCTTCTTCGGAGATGTTTTTCAGGGAGCCGCGATAGCTGATGATGCCAGTCACGTTCCAGTCACCCTTGTCCCAGGCCAGTACAAAGTTGACTTTGTCTTTTGGTGTACCGACACAGTTGGATGTATCGCAGTTACCGTGTGTGCCTGCATATTGATGCTGAACTGCACCGTCAACACGCAACCATGAGATGACGTGTGTCCAGTTCAGGTCTGCATTCAGCTTGCCGTATTCACCCAGGTTGAAACGTTGTTTCGCGTTGAAATCAACACCCTTTACTTCGGTGTAGCTGGAGTTGGCATACGGAGCTGCGCCACCGATGATGGTACCTGTGTTAGGTGTCACTACGCCGTTGATGGTCAGGTTATTGTCCTGACGCAGTACACCTGGCAACGCTGCTGCTGTCTGGAAGGACATGGAGTTGATTTCATTGTTACGACGAATCAACCAGCCATCTACAGCCAGATTGGTATCAGGCAGCGGATCCCAGACTACGCCCAAAGTGTAACCTTTGGATTTTTCTGGTTGCAGGTTAGGATTGCCGACTTTGAAGCCTGTGAAAGTCGTTGCGCAATCAGATGCCTGTGCGCCTGCCAGTGGCGTGCCATTCGGGCAGCGAACTGGGTCCCTGACAGTTGCGGTACCAGCACTAAAGCTTTCTGTACCGGATTCAGGTGCACTCGGTGCACGGAAACCTTCAGAGTAAGTACCACGCAGAGCAAAAGTTTTTACCGGTGTCCACTTGGCACCAACTTTTGGTGTCACGGATGAGAAGTGAGAATATTTGTCGTAACGCAGCGCGCCGGACAACTCTACTGTTTTGATCACTGGAGCCAGTACCTCTGCATACAGGGCAGATACCGTTTCATCACCTTTGGCAGCAACATAGCTGCTGTTGATGGAGCCGTCTTTACTGCCGTCCAGGGATGGCATGTTGTAAGACTCTTTACGGTATTCAGCACCAACCGCCAGACCCATCATACCGCCCGGCAAAGGCATCAACTCACGAGAAGCCTTGAAGTCGATGATATCCATCTTGGTAGGCGCATCCAGGGATGCTGTCTTGACCATGGCAGCGTACAGGGCAGGATTGTTTTTGCTTGCCTGTGTACCGATATAGTATGGGAAGTATGGGCTCTTAGAATCGCCCAAGGCTGCCTTCAACACGTTCATGTTGATCATGTTGGTGTAGTCGAGGTGCAGTTTGGATTCGGAATGCAGAATCGCAGTATCGAATTCCCAACCTGCCATCGTGCCTTTCAAACCGGCAACAGCGCGGTAGAAAGAGTTGTCAGCGATACGGCGATTGGCACCTACGTCAAACATCGAATAACGCAGACGGACCGGCGCGCCATACGGGTTTTGCGGATGATCTGCTGCCATCACGATGACCGTACCGTAATTGATGTTACCAGTCGGGCTGGTTGCATTTGGCGGGAAGAAAACGTTGGAAGATGTCGCAGGAGGCGTTACCGTGAAGGCTGCTTTACGCTGGGAATAACCAAATTCTGCATAAGCTTGCAGATCTTCATTGATCTGGAATGTGCCACGGCTGAACAGATTCACGCCATCGATTTGTGGCAGCATGGAACGGAACTGATCCGCATACCACAAGCAACCGCCGCCTACGTCTTGTACTTTGGTTGCGGACAATGTCGAGCAACCTGGCAGGGATACATAATTCAGTGTCTTAGGATCGCGCAGGGAACCTGTAGGGCTTGGGGAAGCGCTGTTATTGCCGGCGATGTAACCATTGGTGAAAGAACCAACCGTGTTCATCGGGTAGCCCCAACGACGCCAGTCGCCTGTACCGATCCAGTCACGGTCAGAACGCTGGGAATTCATCAGTTCATTGGACTTGTAAGCCTCTGCATTGATGATGATGTTGTATTTGTCTTTTTCCAGATTACCAAAACCTGCGGTAATCGAAGCTTTGGCCTGGTTGGCATCACGTGAACCGGAAGTACCTGCAGTAGCGCTGACTGTTACGCCTTCGTAGTTCTTTTTCAGAATGATGTTGACCACACCGGCGATCGCATCAGCACCATAGATGGAAGAAGCGCCATCTTTCAGGATTTCGATACGTTCTACCACTTCCATAGGAATAGTGGAGATATCGGTAAATGCTTTTTGACCGTCATCAGCACGACCGAACTGCGCCATACGGCGACCATTCAGCAATACCAGTGTGGATGTGGCACCCAGACCACGCAAGGAGATTGCTGTAGAACCAGCAGCAAAACCGTTACCGAAACTGGTTGGCAAAGAACCGGCGCCATCAGCAGTCAGGGTTTGCAGGTATTCAGCAACAGTAGTCTTGCCTGCCTTGTCAATATCGGCACGGGTAATGATCTGGATCGGGGAAGCAGATTCAGCTTCAGCACGCTTGATGCTGGAACCTGTCACTTCCACCCGTTGAACTTTACCATCATCCTGCGCCAATGCAGGTTGTGCCAGCAAACCGGCGGTTACGACCAAACCGCCAGAAAACATAATGCGCAGCGATCTCGAAATTACTTTTTCCTTCAGCATATATTTCTCCTTTTTAATTGAATCTGGGCATTGCGACATCAAAATCAGGTCACGATGAAAAACTTTTGAAAATTAATTTTCACAGATGGTATGAAGCCATTCCTGAAATGTGAAGTCAATTACAACCCTGCGAATGCGATGAGAAAACAACAGACCCGTGACAAACCATAACCAAATGAGAAAATTTTTCTACAAAGAAGTAATTAATGAATACAAATTCAATATTTTTATGGCAACTTATTGTAATCAATATTGTGGTTAAGAAATCCCGGAAAAAACCTCTTGCCTTCACTTGTACTCACTCAGAAGAGTCATTCAGCGCGCATCATTTATAATCGAGGCTGATTTCCACTTACTTCTCACCTCATTTTCACTTAATCGCCCAATCATGACTGCTCAAATTATCAGCGGAACCCAGCTCTCCCAACAAATACGCGCCGATGTGACCAAGCGCGCAGCGGTACTGACTGCCAAAGGCCATCAACCTGGCCTGGCCGTCATCCTGGTGGGTGAAAACCCCGCCTCCCAGGTCTATGTGCGCAACAAGGTGAAAGCGTGTGAAGACTGTGGTTTTTATTCAGTCATGGAAAAATACGAGGCTGATTTGAGTGAAGAAGCCCTGCTGGCCCATATAGACAGATTGAATAAGGATGCAAAAATCAATGGCATCCTGGTGCAATTGCCCCTGCCAGCGCATATCAATGCCAACAAGGTGATAGAAGCCATTGCTGCCGAGAAGGACGTGGATGGTTTCCATATCAGCAATGCCGGGCTACTGATGACAGGACAACCACTGTTCCGCCCCTGCACACCGTATGGTGTCATGAAGATGCTGGAGTCGATTGATTATCCTGTACGCGGCGCGAATGCGGTCGTGGTCGGTGCTTCCAATATCGTCGGCAAGCCACAGGCCATGCTGCTCTTGCAAGCCGGTGCAACCGTCACCATCTGTAATTCCAAGACCCGGGACCTGGCGGCCCATACCCGCAATGCCGATATTCTGGTAGTTGCGACCGGCAAACGCAATATCGTCACGGCGGACATGATCAAACCTGGCGCCGTCGTTATTGACGTCGGCATGAATCGCGACGATGAAGGTAAATTGTGCGGCGACGTTGATTATCTGCCAAGCAAGGAAGTGGCAGGCTATATTACGCCTGTGCCAGGCGGAGTCGGCCCGATGACCATCACCATGTTGCTGGTCAATACCATAGAAGCTGCTGAGAGAATTTAATATGAGCCAAGATAATCCCCTGCTGGACTTTAGTGATCTGCCACGTTTTGCCGATATCCGGGCCGAGCATGTTGGCCCTGCCATTGCGGCCCTGCTGGAGGAGAATCGTGCCGTTATCGCTGAGCTCGAAAAAAATACTGTCCCGGTCACCTGGGACAACTTTGTCGAACCACTGGAAAACGCTACCGAAAAACTGGGGCGCGCCTGGGGTATCGTTGGCCATTTAAACGCAGTGGTCGATACGCCCGAAATGCGGGCTGCCTACAATGAAAACCAGCCCGCCATTACCGAATTCTGGACTGAACTGGGACAAAACCTGTCTCTGTTCGCCAATTACAAGGCACTGAAAAATGCGCCTGACTTTGGTAATTTGCCGGAAGCAAGGCAAACCATTATCCAGAACGCCCTACGTGATTTTCGCCTGAGTGGTGCAGAACTGCCGGAAGCAGAAAAACAGCGCTATGCCGAAATCCAGGAAGAACAGGCTGCCCTGTCGACAAAATTCTCGGAAAACCTGCTGGATGCGACCAATGATTACGGCTTGTTTATCGAAGATGCAGCCGACCTGAAAGGTTTGCCTGAAGATGTCCTGCAAGCGGCTAAAACGGCCGCAGAAGCCGATGAAAAAACCGGTTATAAATTTACCCTGCATTTCCCTTCGTATTATCCCTTGCTGCAATATGCAGAAAACCGTTCCATCCGCGAAACGATTTATCGTGCCAGCGCGACCAAGGCTTCCGAACTGGGTGCCAAGGCAGAGTGGGACAACAGCAGCATCATGAGTGATCTCTTGCGCTTGCGTAAGGAAGAAGCCGGATTGCTGGGTTATAAGAATTTTGCCGAGGTATCGCTGGTCAGCAAGATGGCAGAATCACCGGCACAGGTCAGCCAGTTCCTTGAAGACCTGGCCAGCCGCGCTCGCCCCTATGCCGAAAAAGACCTGGCCGAACTGCGCGCTTTTGCAGCAGAACAATTGGGTATTGCCGAGTTACAAGCCTGGGATTATGCCTTCGCTTCGGAAAAATTGCGCCAACAGCGTTATGCGTTTTCTGAGCAGGAAGTGAAAGAATACTTCCCCGAACACAAGGTGGTGGATGGTCTGTTCCGCGTCATCCAGACCCTGTTTGCAGTTGAGATCAAAACGGACCAGGCAACCACCTGGCACAAAGACGTCAAATTTTATCGTCTTGAAAGAAATGGCGAACTGATAGGCCAGTTTTATCTGGACCTGTACGCACGCAATGGCAAGCGTGGTGGCGCATGGATGGACGATGCCCGTGGCCGCAGGCTCACCAGTACAGGTATACAAACACCTGTTGCCTATCTGACCTGCAACTTCAGCGCGCCTGTCAGCATCAATGGCGTCAGCAAACCGGCCCTGTTCAGCCATGATGAAGTGATTACCCTGTTCCATGAATTTGGTCATGGCCTGCATCATTTGCTGACCAAGGTGGATGATCTGTCCGTCTCCGGTATTTCCGGCGTGGAATGGGATGCAGTGGAACTGCCTTCACAATTCATGGAAAACTTTTGCTGGGAATGGGATGTGCTGCAACATATGACGGCCCATGTTGATACCGGTGCAAGCTTACCTCGTGCCCTGTTTGACAAGATGATTGCGGCAAAAAATTTCCAGTCCGGCTTGCAAACTTTGCGCCAGGTGGAATTTTCGCTGTTTGACATGCGCCTGCATGATGCCTTTGATCCTCAGGGTAAGCAAACCGTGCAGGACATACTGCAAGTGGTCAGGAGCCAGGTCGCGGTACTGCACCCGCCAGCATTCAATCGCTTCCAGCATTCCTTCAGCCACATTTTCTCGGGTGGGTATGCGGCAGGCTATTACAGCTACAAGTGGGCTGAAGTCTTGTCGGCAGATGCCTATGCCGCATTTGAAGAGCATGCCAAAGAAGCCGGCAGCACCCTGTCGCGCATTGTCGGTGAACGCTTCCAGACTGCCGTACTGGAAGCCGGTGGCTCGCGCCCCGCGCTTGCTTCATTCAAGGCATTTCGCGGACGTGAACCCGTTATCGATGCCCTGTTGCGACATAATGGCATGAGTGCATAATTTTTATCCGGAGAAAACGATGAAATCAAGTAAAACAATCCTTGCCTGCTCCCTGCTACCGGCGCTATTGTCTGCAATGTTTTTCAGTTCGGGTGCGCAGGCGCAAATGTATAAATGGGTCGGTCCGGATGGCAAGGTCACTTACAGTGATCAGCCACCTCCACCAGGGCAAAAAAAGGTGGAAAAGAAAAGCTTTTCCAATGGCCCGGACATGGGTAATCTTCCTCCGGAACTGGCTGCAGTCGTGGCAAAAAATCCCGTAATCCTGTACAGCACGAACAATTGCTCACCTTGCAATGATTCCCGCAAATTTCTGACAAGTAACGGCGTTCCATTTTCTGAAAAAACCATCAGCAATAACGCTGACCTCGACAAGCTCAAGCAGGTCAGTGGTGATACGCAATTGCCGTTCATGATGATTGCCAATGTCAAATTCCAGGGCTTCAATTCTGTAGATTGGAGAAAAGCACTGGACAGTGCTGGTTATCCCGCCACCAGCAAATTACCCAAGGATTATCGCTATCCCGCAGCAGAACCGGCAGCCCCGGTGGTAGCGACTGCCGCCAAAGATGCAGCGGCCCCACCGAAACCGGCGACACCCTTGCCACCACAAAAACCAACACAGGACAATGGCATACGCTTTTAATATCGCATGACACGGATCGATTTTCATAGCAATGTGGCCGACAAGCTGAACTATACTTGCCGGCTGATACGCAAGGCGCATGCGGCCAAAAGCAAAATGGTCGTGTTTCATCACGACCGGGTTTTCCTGCAAAAGCTAAGCATGGCCTTGTGGACCCTGACCGAGGCAGATTTCTTGCCGCATGTGATGCTGACCGACCCTTTGTCATCCTGCACGCCTATCGTGCTCAGTTATGACGACAGGGCAGCCTGTCCGCATTATGATGTGTTGATCAATCTGACCGCAGAAACACCTGCCAATTTCACCCAATTTCAGCGCATGATAGAAGTCATCTCCGCTGAAGATGCCGACAAGCTGGCCGGACGCGAGCGTTACCGGCACTATCAGCAGCAAGGCTATCCACTTACTCACTCAGTGGCAAAATAAAATGAACAATCAAATTGATGCCAGCATCCCGGTACTGACCGAAGTCATACTGCCGGAAGAAATCGCTGCGGTAAAAGAACCTGTAACTGCGCCTGTCGCCCCGGAAACGTCGTCTGTGACCACGAACAATGTGACTGATGACCGCAGTGAAGAAGACTGGCAGGCACTGGAGCAGACCTTGCATGAAAACGTCTTGCGTCAGGTACTGGCACGCATCGATTTCGTACTCGAACACAGAGTAAGAGACAGTCTGGCGGATGTACTGCAAATTGCTGTCGAGAATCTGGCTGGTGAAATACGCACGGGATTGCATAAAACCCTGGAAGAAGTCATCACCCGCGCCATCACTCAGGAAATTAGCAAGGTAAAGTCCTCAAAATAATCAAAAATTCTCAAATTATTTTTATTTTTAAACACAAAACTCAATTTCGCTTTCAAAAATAAAAATCAACGCATCGCTTTTGATTACCCGGAAAAGCAAAGTATTTCTACAATCTCCTTAATCGATCAGATCAGTTTCAGATCACTTAAGGAGATTTCCGCAATGAAAGTCATCGTTCTTGGTTCCGGCATTATTGGCACGTCCTCGGCCTGGTTCCTGAAAAAACAGGGGCATGAGGTCATCGTCATAGATCGCCAGCCTGGCCCTGCACAGGAAACCAGTTTCGCCAACGGTTGCCAGATTTCGGTATCGCATGCGGAACCCTGGGCTAATCCATCAGCCCCGATGAAAGTACTGAAGTGGCTGGGCAAGGAGGATGCGCCGCTATTGTTCCGTCCGCGCGCCGAATTGCTGCAATGGTTATGGGGCCTGAATTTTTTGCGCGAATGCACGCCAGCCCGCACGGCTAACAATATCCGGCAAATTGTCGCCATTTCTGAATACAGCCGGCAAACCCTGCGCGCCCTGCGTGCAGAAACCGGCATACAGTATGATTGCCTGACCAAAGGCATACTGCACTTCTATACCGATCAGAAAGAATTCGATAGCTCCCTGCCTGCTGCCAGGCTGATGCGTGATCTGGGTTGTCCGCGTGACTCCATATCCGCTGACGAAGTCGTCAAACGAGAACCGGCGCTGGCTGGCATACGCGACAAGATCGTCGGTGGTGACTATACCGAAACCGATGAATCAGGCGACGTCTATCAATTCACCACCGGTCTGGCAGACAGGGCCAGGGCAGCCGGTGTACAATTTCAGTTCAACACCACCATCACTCGCCTGCTGTCTGAAGGTAGGGGTGCTGCCGCCAAAATCACAGGCGTGGAAATCATCGATGCCGCGGGCCGCCACAGTGTGCTAAAGGCTGATGCCTTCGTCATGGCCATGGGCAGTCATTCGCAGGCCTTACTGAAACCTTTGGGCATTTCGCTGATGATTTATCCGGGCAAAGGCTATTCCGCCACCTATCGCATAACCCGGCCTGAACTGGCACCGACAGTATCACTCACGGATGACGGATACAAACTGGTGGTATCGCGTCTGGGTGATCGCCTGCGGGTAGCTGGCACCTGTGAAATCAACGGTTATGACCGCGACCTGAACACGGCCCGTTGCGAAGCCATCACCCGTCGCACGCGTGAACTGTTCCCGGATGCCTGCGATTATGAAAATCCCGTGTACTGGACAGGCTTGCGTCCGCTGACGCCATCGAATGTCCCCTACATAGGCAAAACCCGGTTCGATAACCTCTTCCTCAATACTGGTCACGGTACGCTGGGCTGGACCATGGGAGCAGGATCTGGCCGCGCCATTGCCGACATCGTCTCCGGCCTGACACCTGAAGTCGATTTTGCCTTTACCGGCATTGCCCGCAGCCAACAAAAAAGCCAGTTGCAGCCAGCCTGATTTCCTTCAGCCTGAACGCTTGTCTACACAAAACCGGGCGATTGTAGAGAAATAGCAGAGATATAGCAGAGACATAGCAAAGCCCCGAATTCCGCTTCCCCCTCACGCAAGTTGCGTTTCAGCATCACAAGATGCGGCAACTTGCGTTCTTTTGTCATCCATAACCCTGCCAGCCGCGTTTTTAGAGTAAATTATTTACCTGTGCGCACGGGCAGCTCAGCTGCCTTCTCGTCAAATGCAATACGGGTAGTGAATTTGGCTCTCTTCATGGGGAAACGCGAGTGGAAATGACGGACATTGCCCGACCCCGAAATTGCGCGCCGCACAAACTGGTAATAAGCGTCCATATCGATCACATGCACAACCAGGAAATAATCATACTCCCCAGACACAAAATAACACTGCATGACTTCGGCTTCCTTATTCATGCGGGCTTCAAATTCACGCATGAATTCATCGGCCTGATTTGTCAGCGACACTTCCAGAAAGGCCAGCATGCCATAGCCCAGCGCAAAGCTGTCGACCATTGCCACCTCGGCGCTGATGACCCCGGCTTCACGCAGTTCGCGGATACGCCGCAGGCAGGTCGGCTGCGAAATATGCAGCTTGTCGGCAAGGACTCTGGTGGGGGTTTGATTGTCTTTCTGGAGCAGGTTCAGGAGCTTGCGATCCAGCTTGTCAAGGGTGCGATATTGGGGCATATAAAAAACGTCAGTTTGGAGAAAAAACCACACAAAATAGCTTTGCGAAATATTTTTTCTGTTGTACCTTCTTGCTGTTCAGTTATCTGAATAAGTCAGAGATGCAGTGTTGTTATCCTACTTTTTTTATTCCTTAGGAGTATGTTCATGTCGTTCAAAACTAAAATGATTCCACTGGCTGGCGCAATTGCATTCGCTTTCGCTGGTGCTGCGGCAGCTCAAGATCTGGTTGTTAAAATTGGTCACGTTGGTCCGATCTCCGGCGCGATCGCCCACTTGGGTAAAGATAATGAAAACGGCGCCAAAATGGCGATCGAAGAA
Source organism: Undibacterium sp. Ji49W (assembly GCF_049340205.1). NCBI lineage: Bacteria > Pseudomonadati > Pseudomonadota > Betaproteobacteria > Burkholderiales > Oxalobacteraceae > Undibacterium > Undibacterium sp. Ji49W. The sequence continues at coordinate 94,828 of NZ_JBMPOW010000008.1, forward strand.
CTGAACGCCAAAGGTGTCATGATCGGCGGCAAAAAAGCAAAATTCGAACTGCTGGCTGAAGATGATGCAGGCGATCCAAAACAAGGCACAACCGTAGCACAAAAACTGGTTGATGCGAAAGTAAATGGCGTTATCGGTCACTTGAACTCTGGTACTACCATCCCTGCTTCCAGCATCTACAATGCTGCTGGTATCGTTCAGATTTCCCCATCTGCAACCAATCCAAAATACACACAACAAGGTTTTAAAGGCGCATTCCGCGTAGTTGCGAATGACGGCCAGTTGGGTGGCACACTGGGCCGTTTCGCGGTTCAGATCAACAAAGCGAAAAAAGTCGCTGTCATCGATGACAAAACAGCCTACGGTGAAGGCGTTGCTGCTGAATTTATCAAAGGCGCCAAAGGCAAGGGTGCTGAAATCGTTGTTCAGGAACATACAACTGACAAATCCACAGATTTCAACGCGATTCTGACCACAATCAAAGCGAAAAAACCTGACGTCATCTTCTTTGGCGGTATGGATGCAGTTGCCGGTCCTATGCTGCGTCAGATGAAAGCACTGGGCATTACTGCCAAGTTCATGGGCGGTGATGGTATCTGTACGACAGATCTGACCAAACTGGCTGGCGATGCAATCGGCGAAGGCCAGGTTGTCTGCGCTGAAGCAGGCGGTGTTCTGGAAGCACAGAAGAAAGTCAATGATGACTGGAAAGCTGCTTACAAGAAGAAATTTGGTATCGACGTACAGATCTACGCACCATATGTTTATGATGCAGTCATGACGATGGTTGATGCGATGGTACAGGCCAAATCTGCTGAACCAGCAAAATACCTGCCATTCCTGGCTAAAATCAAGCACAAAGGTGTGACAGGCGATATCGCATTTGATGCCAAAGGCGACATCAAAGACGGTACTCTGACTTTGTACACATACAAAGGCGGCGCTCGTGAATTGCTGCAAGTTGTGAAGTAATATTACTTCCTTCTGCAAAAAAACAGCCAGCGCAAGCTGGCTGTTCTTTTTCTGCCGCCAAAATTCGTCACACATAAAAAAACCAGAGTAGAACCTCTGGTTTTTTATATTACCGGCTAGCCTGTCTGCATTGCCTTGTTTTACTTATCAATAAGATAATTTACTATCATACAGGCCGCAAGCCCGATCACTTCGTGTTTAAAATCCATTTGACCAGGGTCTTTGCTTCGGCTTCAGTAACCTGTGCATTGGCAGGCATCGGAACTGCGCCCCAGACGCCACTGCCACCCTTCAAGACCTTTTGTACCAGCTTGGCTTCGGCTGTCTTGTCGCCAGCGTACTTCTTGGCCACATCCTTGTAGGCAGGACCAACAACCTTCGCATCAACCGAATGGCACGCCATGCAGTTTTTTGACTTTGCCAAATCCATATTTGCCATTGCTGAACCAGAAGCCATGACTGCCAACACCGAACCTACCAACAAAGAATATTTCATTGCTCTCTCCAGGTTAAAAACTATCTACCATTTTACCGCTTTTTCCCACATCTAACGTTTAGTGTGAAGCAAAGGTTGACCTGAAGCAGATTCAGCGTTGAAAGGTATAATGAATCTGTCACAGTTACAGTGCAGTCAACGTTCAGGACAGGGACTTTTCTGTTCAGGTAAGATAGGATGCCTTGTTTGCGCCGATTCTGCACCAGTCCCATACAAAAAGGAAGTTAGCCATGTTTGCCATCATTGTCCTGTTTTTGCTGCTGGTATTGAAACTCGCAGAGATATCCATTTTTGCCAGCATGTCCTGGTGGTGGATAGTCGGCGGTGCTTTCGCTGCTTTTCTATGGTTCGAGATCTTTGAACGTTTATTCGGGCTGGACAAGCGCAAGGACCATGCACATTATGAGAAAATCCAGAAAGAGCGGGTAAAACGCGCTTTCGAGAAAAAAACCGGCAGACGCTGATCAGATCAGCAAAACAGGCCGGTAGCTGCAATACGGCTGAAATCCGCCTGAAACACTCCATGCCGATACCCGAAACAAGACACCTCGAATTGCGTCAGTTGCGTTATTTTCTTGCTGTTGCCGAAGAAATGCATTTTGGCAAAGCGGCAACCCGACTGCACATGACCCAGCCGCCGCTGTCCCAGGCGATACAGGCACTGGAAAGCATACTGGGCGCGGACTTGTTCATCCGCAATACCCGCAATATTGCCCTGTCTTCTGCCGGAATAGCGCTATTGCCGGAAGCCAGGAGGCTATTACAGCAGGCCCAGGCCTTACCCCAATTGGTACAACTGGCTGCCAGCGGTGCCAGCGGTCAGTTGTCACTGGCCTTTGTGTCCATTGCCGACTACAGCATATTGCCGCCCGCGCTGCGTGAATTCCGCCAGCAGCATCAGGCTGTACACATAGACTTGCGTGAAGCGACCACAGATGTGCAACTGGATGCGCTGGAAAAAGCCGAAATCGATGCCGGCTTCCTGATTCCCCCCATCCCTGAAAAGCTGCAACATGTGCTGAGTTACCAAAAAGTATTATCCGAACCGTTAATGCTGGCGGTGCCAGAAAGCTTTGCCCAGGGACGCCACAGCATGGGACTGGCAGAATGCGAAAACATGCCGTTGATCCTGTTTCCAAGAAAAATTGCCCCGGCATTGCACGATGCCATACTGGGATGCTTTCATGGTGTTGGCCTGACGCCAGAGATTGGCCAGGAGGCGATACAGATGCAGACCATCGTTGGCCTGGTATCGGCTGGCATGGGAATCGCACTTGTGCCACAATCCGTGTCGAACCTGCAACGCCCCGGTGTTCTGTACTTTGATTTGCCGGACAGCACGGCGGTGGTGGAAATTGGCCTGGCCTGGCGCAAGAACAATCACTCAGCAGTACTTGGTGCCTTTGTGCATCTGTTTAACCAATAATTAGCAATAATTACCAATAATTGACCAATAATTGCAATAATCGAACTTCATGCTCATTCATCCCAATCCTGACCCCATTGCATTTTCCTTAGGCCCGGTTTCTGTTCACTGGTACGGCATCATGTATCTGGTGGCATTTGTCCAGTTCATCATCCTTGGCCGTGTCAGGCTGCGACAGCCCCATATTGCGGCCAAAGGCTGGACCCGCGAACATATCGACGACATGCTGTTTTTCGGGGTATTGGGGGTCATCATAGGCGGACGCCTGGGCGAAGTCCTGTTTTATGGTTTCTCTTACTATATGTCCCACCCGCTGGAAATTTTCGCGGTATGGAAAGGTGGCATGTCTTTCCATGGTGGTTTTCTGGGTGTGCTGGTCGCGATGTATTTATGGGCACGCAAGGCTAAATTCCACTTGGCTGATGTGTACGATTTTATTGCGCCGCTGGTGCCGCTGGGTTATGCCGCGGGCCGCCTGGGCAATTTCATCAATCATGAATTGCCGGGCCGTGTGGCCTCTGCTGACCTGCCATGGGCCATGATGTGGCCAGGCATTAATTACCCCGTTCACCCTTCGCCGATATACCAGGCACTGGTAGATGGTCTGCTGGTGTTCATCATCCTGTGGCTGTTTGCCATGCGGGCCAGGCCGCGTCTGGCAGTAGGCGCGCTGTACGTGACCTTGTATGGCTGCACACGCTTTTTTACCGAATACTTCCGCACACCGGACTACGAAGTTGATTTGCTTGGATTCACGATATCGGCAGGACAGATGCTGTCGCTGCCCATGATACTGGGCGGCTTGTTACTGCTGTTTTTTTCCTACAGATTTGCTGCGAGACCGGCACGCAAGTCCTGACCGGAAGCCGGCGAAAAACAAATGAGGGATGGAGGAATGAGTGCAGAGGATCGTATCCTGTGCACTCATCTTTTCAAGCGGATTGAAGTTTCAGAAAATTCTGCTTGACGACAGCGCCAGATATCTTTTACATTAAGCATATGAACTTTCTTACCTACACATCTGATGCGCACACCGCGACTACTGGCAAGCTCTTGCCAGCGGTACAGATGCCTATGTCGGTAACACTATCTCTACTATCCGCACTATCCGGCGCGCTACTATAAGCTCCATTAGCTTCGCTTTTCTGTCGTACCTCCAGCTTCACATCCACAGTTTATTCAGCAGTACCTTTAGCGATCCTGTACGCAGGAAAAAAACAGCATGACACATTTGATCAACTCAGCAAAGATTTCTGCCGGTGACCAATTCACCCTGACGGCGATCGTCCCTGCTGTCTGCATGCTGCGCCTGGCTGCGCTACGACTACTGATCGGTTAACTGGCCTCGTATTTTTCGTGGCAGCCGGTTAGCCTGAAGCCACTTTTTCCATTGCAATTCAAACAGACATCAGCGCATCGCTGAGGCACTGTGCTGTCCTTTACAAAAGAGAACAAGATGATCATCGACCCAAGTAAAAAATATCAGCCCTTCCCTACCGTTGATCTGGCAGACAGGCAGTGGCCCAGCCGCCGCATACAACAGGCACCCATCTGGATGAGTACCGATTTGCGTGATGGCAATCAGGCCCTGATCGAACCCATGGATGCGGCAAAAAAACTGCGCTTCTTTGAAATGCTGGTGAAGGTAGGTTTGAAGGAAATTGAAGTCGCCTTCCCATCAGCTTCGGAAACTGATTTTGCCTTTGTGCGAAAGCTGATAGAAGAACAGCGCATCCCGGCCGATGTCACCATCGAAGTATTGACACAGTCACGTGAAGACCTGATACGTCGCACCGTTGATTCGGTGCGGGGTGCAAAGCGCGCCATCGTGCATTTATACAATCCCATTGCACCAGCTTTCCGGCGTATCGTGTTTGGCAAATCGCGGGAAGAAATCAAACAGATTGCCATCGATGGCACCCGCCTCATCAAACAACTGACAGACAGTATGCCGGAAACGGAATGGGTATTTGAATATTCCCCCGAAACCTTCAGCATGGCAGAACTGGATTTTTCAAAGGAAGTCTGCGACGCAGTGGCCGCGATCTGGGGTCCTACACCTGAACGCAAGATGATCATCAACTTGCCAACCACGGTCGAATGCGCGACACCGAATGTGTATGCAGACCAGATTGAATGGATGCACCGGCATCTGGCACAGCGCGATGCCATTATTCTGAGTGTCCATCCGCACAATGACAGGGGCACTGCCGTTGCCTCTGCCGAACTGGCGGTGATGGCGGGTGCTGACCGTGTCGAAGGCTGCCTGTTCGGTAATGGTGAACGCACCGGCAATGTCGATCTGGTGACGCTGGCCCTGAATCTGTACACCCAGGGCATACATCCTGGACTGGATTTTTCTGACATCGACAGCGTGCGTCAGTGCGTCGAAGAGTGCAATCAGTTGCCGGTCCATCCACGTCATCCGTATGTAGGTGATCTGGTGTTTACCGCATTTTCAGGTTCACACCAGGATGCCATCAAGAAGGGCTTCGCCCAGCAAAGCGCCGATGGCATCTGGGAAGTTCCGTATTTGCCGGTAGATCCGGCCGACCTTGGTCGCAACTACGATGCGGTGATACGCGTCAACAGCCAGTCAGGCAAAGGCGGCATGGCATTTTTGCTGGAACAGGAATATGGCATCAGTCTGCCACGCCGTCTGCAGATTGAGTTCAGCCGGGTAGTACAGGCCTTTGCCGATCAAAGCGGCAAAGAAATGCAGGCACAACAGATACACCAGATTTTCAGCGACACCTATCTGCATCCGGCAAACCCTTTAAGTTATCAGGCACATCATGCAAACCCTGTCCCGCATCACGGGACCTCGCCATCTGATTCTGCACAGATATCCCTGTGTCTGGATTTGCTGCACCAGGAACAGCCACAAGCTGCGCGCGGTACAGGTCATGGTATTTCAGATGCACAGATACAGGCTTTTCAGGCTATCGGTTTTAACATCAATATCATGGACAGGAGCGAGCAACAGGTCACGCGCCATGGCAAACAGCAATCGGTCTGCATCATTGAAGCGCGTATCAATGACGGTAGCAGCCAGCACGGTGCTGCCATCGCTGACGATGCAACGACGGCCAGCATCAAGGCCATCATCAGTGCCATCAACCGGCATGCGCTGGCAACTTCCGGTACGGAACTGGACATGCTGGCGGCCTGAACTGGAATAACAGCGATTTGATGCGGTGTGAGTTGCTATTGGTTGCTATTGGTCGTTCTTGAACACACTGGCCAGCAACATCACACTGCGCTCGATCTCAGCCACATCCAGTGCAGCAAAACCCAGTAACAAACCTGAGGGATGGCTGGCAGTCCTGCCAGCCTGACCGGGTATGCCGACATAATGCGACAAGCCGCGCAACTCCAGACCGAGCGCCAGTCCAGCCTGGATGATACGTTCTTCATCACGGTTTTTTTTGAAATACACGGCAAGATCCAAACCACCATCTTGTGCGCCACATTCCAGTTCATCATCCAGTACGCGGCGCAGGCAGTTGACCAGGCAGGCCTGACGTTCCGCATAGATTTTGCGCGTGCGTTTGATATGCCTGCCAAAATGGCCTTCAGCAATAAAATCTGCCAATACCATTTGCGGCATAACGGCAGTATGTTTATCAATCACTGATTTGCCCTGTATCAGCGGCTCACGCAGTGTCTCCGGCAAGACCATATAACCAAGACGCAGGCCTGGAAACAATACCTTGGACAGGGTGCCTACATAAATCACGCATTGCCGGGTATCCAGGCTTTGCAGGGATGCCAGTGGCGAACTGCCGAAACGGTATTCACTATCGTAGTCGTCTTCCACTATCCAGGCTGCATTCTGTTGCGCCCATTCCAGCAAGGCCATGCGTCTTTGCAAACTCATGGTCATGCCCAGAGGCATCTGGTGCGAGGGCGTGACAAAGACCAGTTTCGCGTCGGGAAAATGGCCGGCGGCATAAGCGATATCCATGCCTTCTGTATCTACCGGCACCAGGCACATCTGCGCCTGTGCTGCATGTAAAGCGGCGGTGGTACCGCGATAACAGGGTGACTCTACCCAGGCCTGCTCACCCACATCCAGCAACATGGTACTGAGCAGGTAAAGCGCCTGTTGTGAGCCTGATGTGATCAGTATTTGCTCCGGCGTGCAATTGACGCCGCGTGCTGCTTTGAGATATACCGCCAGTAATTCACGCAAGGGGCGGTAGCCCGCAGGGTCACCGTAACCGAGCTGCCCTTTGTGGTGACGGCAATGCCGCGCTTCCAGCCGCGCCCATACATCAAAAGGAAACAGGCCCAGGTCCGGCATGCTGACGCGGAAAGCGCGCACCGGCCCTTCATGGAAACGGGTACTGCCACGTGGATCAATATACCGGCTGCCACGTCGCGAAACACCCCGCTGTTCTTGAGCCACCACACTGTCAGTCATCTGAACATCCCTGGATTTGCGTGTCTGCACCTGTGCGGGCAAGTCTTCATTGACAAAGGTACCCTGCCCGACGCTGCCACGCAGATACCCTTCCGCCAGCAATTGGTCATAGGCATTCAGCACGGTTTGCCGGGAGATATCAAGGGCCAGACAGAATTCACGGCTGGGCGGCAACTGCATGCCCGGCAGCATCTGGCCACCGAGTATGGCTTTTCTGATTTCGCCATATAGCTGTCTGTACAGCGGCAAACTATGCTGCCTGTCCAGAGTGATACTGGCCATTAATGGCGATACATGCATGGGTCAAGGCTCACTCAAGAAATTGGTATTCTTATTTTACTTAAAATTGGCACTTTTAAATAACCAATATAAAAATTAAGATAAAAACCAATTTCTTCCAGACGGAGTAACAAATGCATCAATACCAGGCAAAAATTAACTGGGAACGTGGTCAGCAGGTATTCACTGATAATAAATACAGCCGTGCCCACCAGTGGGAATTTGATGGTGGACTGACAGTGCCGGCTTCATCTTCCCCCTTATCTGTGCCGCTGCCCATGTCAGAAGCAGGTAACGTCGATCCGGAAGAAGCGTTGGTCGCGGCGCTGGCGTCCTGCCATATGCTGTTTTATCTGTCCTTCGTGGCACAGCGTGGTTATGTACTCGATCAGTATCAGGATCTGGCGGTCGGCATCATGGATAAAAATGCACAAGGCAAACGAGCCATCACCCGTATCCATTTACGCCCGCATGAAAGCTATACCGGAGCACAGCAACCCGGCTTACAGGAACGCGAGGAACTGCATCATATGGCGCATGAGCAATGCTATATCGCCAATTCCATTCACGCAGAAGTTATCATAGAAATCGAATAATCATGTATTTGCCAGATCATTTTTCCGAACAACGCCTGGATGTATTGCACGCCCTGATACAGGCCCATCCTCTGGCCGCCATGGTCACGCACAATGAGGATGGCCTGGATGCCAATCACCTGCCTTTTCTGGTGACACCACCGACGGCAGATGCCCCGTATGGCATCTTGCGTGGCCACGTTGCCCGCAATAATCCGGTATGGCAAAGTGCGGCTAGCGGCAAAGAACTGCTGGTGATTTTCCAGGGAGCGCATGCCTATATCAGTCCACGCTGGTATGCAGAAAAAAAACGTACTGGTGCGGTTGTGCCTACCTATAACTATGCGGTCGTGCATGCACACGGCCCCATGCGCATCGTCGAAGACAGGCAGCAATTCCTGGCCTTGCTGACAGAGCTCAGCGCACATTTCGAACACAAGCTGGATCAACCCTGGCAGGTCAGCGATGCACCGGCAGAGTACATAGACCGGATGATGGACATGATCGTTGGTATAGAAATCCCCATACGGCGCCTCTGTGGCAAATGGAAGACCAGCCAGAACAAAACCACAGAGGACCGCATAACGATAGCGAGCGGCTTGCGTGAAACCGGTAATACGGAAGTGCAGGACATGGCAACGGTCATGGAACAGCAATTATTTATTTAAAGACTTTGAGAAAATATCGTATGCAAGAAAACATCGTTGTCAGACTCGTCAAAAAAGAAGACTTTGCCGCCTGGTCTGTCCTGTGGGATGGCTATAACCGTTTCTATGAACGCACTGGCCCGAATGCATTGCCGGATGCTGTCACGCAGATGACCTGGTCGCGGTTTTTTGATGGCTATGAGCCAGTACACGCACTGGTGGCAGAGCAGGACGGGCAATTGCTGGGGCTGGCCCATTACCTGTTCCACAGAACTACCAGCCGCATCGAAGCCAGTTGCTATCTGAACGATCTGTTCACGCTACCGGAGGCACGCGGCAAGGGGGTGGGACGGGCACTGATCCAGGCGGTCTATGAACAGGCAAACCTGGCCGGTAGCACCGTGGTGTACTGGCAAACCCATGAGACCAATGCAACTGCCCAGCAACTCTATAATCAGGTAGCTGATCGCTCTGGCTTCATTGTCTATCGCAAAAGCCTGGTTTAATCTGCAACATAGGCCAGCCATTTTTGCCGGGGTGCTGCATAAAGTTTCTTTAAAATAGCTGAACTTTGCCCAAGTAAAAGCATCTACATTTCCTGATTCAATACCTATATACAGGAAATATTATGTCCCGCACCCTGATTTCCCTCGCACTGGCTGGTTTGTTTGCCAATGCAGGCATGGCTACCGCCTTTGCTGACAATGCTGCGCCCACGACAGCAGCAAGTCATAAACCGGCTTCCGGCATTGATCTGCAATGGATAGATAAAAGCGTACGACCACAGGATGATTTTTTTCAGTTCATGTCAGGCAAATGGCTGGCAACAGCAGAAATCCCGGCAGACCGTAGTCGCTTTGGTTCTTTTGACCAGTTGCGCGAACTGTCTGAGCAAAGGTCTTACGACATCATCCAGACGCTGGCCAAAGATGGCAAACTGACTGCCGGTTCAAATCAACAAAAAATTGCTGATTTATACAATAGCTTCATGGATGAAGCACGTGCCAATGCGCTGGATATCAAACCCTTGCAAACAGAATTTGCGCGCATCGATGCATTAAATGACAAGAGCAAACTGCCTGCCCTGATGGCGCACCTGAGCAAGCTGGGCATCAACCTGCCCGTGGCAGCCGGTATCAGTCCGGATGCACGCGATTCCAGTCGTTATGCCGTGTATCTGAGCCAGAATGGCCTGACCATGCCAGACCGTGATTATTACCTCAAGGATGACGATGCCAAGCTCAAGGGTTTTCGTGATGCCTATCTGAAGCATCTGGAAAAAATGCTGGGCATGAGCGGCCAGGCGAATCCAGAAAAAAGTGCTGCAACCATCCTCGCTCTGGAAACAGAGATCGCCAGGATACAGTGGACCAAGGTCGCCAATCGCGATCCAGTCAAAACCTACAACAAGAACGATCTGAAGCAACTGGCGCAACTGGTACCGGGCTTTGACTGGAAAGCCTACTTCGCGGCAAATGACATGGCAGACAAGGTCGACTATGTGATCGTGCGTCAGCCTGATTTTTTCAGCGGACTGGCAAAAATAATCGACACGACGTCACTGGATACCTGGAAAACCTATTTGAAGTGGCAAGTCCTGAATGCGTATGCGCCTTTCCTCAGTCAACGTTTTGTCGACCAGGACTTTGAGTTCACTCACAAGACCTTGCGTGGCGTGCCTGCCAATCAGGTGCGCTGGAAAGGCGGCGTTGCCCGCGTAGAAGAGGCGATGTCGGATGCGCTGGGACAATTGTATGTGGAAAAATACTTCCCGCCAGAAAATAAGGCACGTATGCAGGCACTGGTGAATAACCTGTTGCAGGCGTATAAGCAAAGCATAGAAACCCTGAGCTGGATGAGCCCTGAAACCAAGAAGGAAGCACTGGCAAAGCTGGCCAAGTTCAATCCCAAGATTGCTTACACCGACCAGTGGCGCGATTACAGCAAGCTCACGATCGCCAAAGATGACCTGGTCGGCAATGTCATGCGCGGGCGTGAGCATGAATACCAGCGGCAGTTGAGCAAACTGGGCAAACCGGTCAGTCGCAAGGAATGGAATATGAGTCCGCAGACGGTCAATGCCTATTACAACCCACGCCTGAACGAGATTGTGTTCCCGGCAGCGATATTGCAAGCACCATTCTTTAATCCGGCGGCGGATGATGCGGTCAACTATGGCGGTATCGGTGCGGTGATTGGGCATGAAATCAGCCATGGCTTTGATGACTCCGGCAGCCAGTCTGATGGCGATGGCAATTTGCGCGACTGGTGGACCAAAGAAGACAAGGCCAACTTCGGCAAACTGACGACCGCCATGATTGCCCAGTACAACGCCTATAGCCCGCTGCCAGGCTACTATGTGAATGGTGCCTTGACCCTGGGTGAAAATATCGCAGATAACTCTGGCCTGTCGATTGCCTACAAGGCTTATCAGATTTCCCTGGGTGGTAAGGCTGCACCAGTGATCGATGGCTTTACCGGCAACCAACGTGTGTTCATGGGCTGGGCGCAGGTATGGCGCGGCAAGTCACGCGATGGGGAATCCATCCTCAGGATCAATACCGACCCACACTCACCTTTTGCCTTCCGTGGCAATGGCCCATTGACGAACCTGCCTGCATTCTATTCCGCCTTCGGTGTCAAGGAAGGTGACAAGATGTACATAGCGCCAGACAAGCGCATCACGATCTGGTAAATCCAGCCCCCCACTATTTTCCATACTGTCATGTCTGATGCAAAACCTGCCTGTATCAGACATGACTCATTACCCCTTTCTCAAAAAAGCGGATTACCCGACTTTTACTGACAAAGCTTCCAGAAGATGCCGCCATTCGCGCGCAAAGGCAGAGAAGCTTGTCATTTTTTAAGCAAGCCGTATCAAGTTTGTTATTGTTACAACGACTGAGCCATCCACCTGTGGCAAAATACACGCTGAAATCCTTAATTTTTGAAAGTCCATTTATGAGTTTTGTGCGCCGTATCCAACAAGATCAGTATGATGTTTATGACAACGACGACGTGCATGCTCGTTTACACTTTTTTAAACACCTGCAAACCATCACGAATGCCATCCATTCGACCAGCAATATTGAACAGATCATGCTCGATATGTCGCAAAGTATTTGTGAGTTGTTTGAGTGCGAACGGCTGACCCTGTATTCGGTCAATTACAGAAAAAATGCGATTGAATCCAAGGTCAAGACCGGTCTCAGTTCCTTCAAGGACTTTGCCCTACCGATATCGGAAAAGAGTGTTGCCGGTTACGTAGCCATGACCAAGCAAACCATCAACCTGGTTAATGTTTACGACGAAGCCGAGTTGAAAACCCATTCGCCAAAACTGGAATTCTTGCGCCGGGTGGATCAACGCACCGGTTTCCGCACCAAGCAAATGATGGTCGGCCCGCTGGTGCATGAGCAAAGCAATGAATTGCTGGGTGTGCTGCAGTTGATCAATAACCGCAATGACTGTCAGTTCCCACAATTGCTGGAAGAAGGTTTCCGCTATCTGCGCAATACCCTGGCGGTGGCATTTGCCCAGCGCCTGATGTCACCGCAGGTGATCCATACCAAGTTTGACAGCCTGATCAAATCTTCCATCCTGTCGATTCCCGAACTGGGCCTGGCCGCCCGTGCTGCGCGCCGCAAGGGCATGGATGTGGAAGAGATACTGGTCGATGAATTCGAGGTCAAGCCCGCCGATATCGGCCAGTCACTGGCTACTTATTTTGAATGCGAGTATCAGCCCTATAAGGCAGACCGGGTGCGTCCTGATGCGCTGCGAAACTTCAAACGTGCCTATGTTGAAGACCATCACTGGATCGTCCTGGAAGAAAACGCCGACAGCCTGGTCATCATGACCACTGATCCGGAACGGGTGATGGCATCACGCATCGTACATAGCCTGTTCCCGATTGCAAAGATACAGTATTGCGTGACCACCCAACGCGAATTCAAACAGACTGTCGATCAATTCTTTGGTGAGAACGAGAACACAATCACCAACATCGAAGCAGCGAATCAGGATGCCATCGAAACCGTGACAGCTGCCGAAACGGCCTTGCTGGCGCAGGTCAGGGAAACCATCGCCGATGCCTTTGGCAAGAACCATCCTGAATTCCAGATCGATGTGCGTTCGCGCGAAGACAAAACCGTCAGCCGCATGCACAAGGACGGCTCGGTACAACGCATCGCCGGGCAGGTGATTGTTGATTTTCATGTCGATTTTCTGGATACCGGCATGAGCGCATCTGCCTGAGTGCGTCACAGCACATTCGATTACTGCCCACTTTCTCCAAAGCGGGCCAGGTCTGGCCGCTGTCTGGCGATGATTTGCCAGACCAGCCGGGATTCGGCATAAGCGCGCTTGCCTTGCAATGTGGCTGCATACAATACCCATTCTTCAACCGCAGCCTGCTGATCTGGCCGTAAGTCAGTCAATGCTGCGGCTTCGGATTTGCTGGCCAGTCTGAATTCGGCGCGTGATAGCTGGGTTTTGCCATCCCTGGCAGAGACATAGCTAACCTGCCAGCGATAGGTTCTGCCTTCTTCCAGTCGTATATTGTCGGGCAATTGCCAGTTATTTTCTTTCAGCTTGTGCCTGACAATGGGCTTTTCGTCTGTGAGTTTTTCATCCACGGCCTGGATGCTGATGTCAAATTCAGCCGCTTCGGCCGCCATCCAGCTGAATACAGGTCGATCACCCAGCAACAGGCTATTATTTTCTGGTGCAGTGATGGCGATACGTGGCGGTAACTGACGCATGCGTACTGCGCCGGCAATCACATTACTGGTTTCTGCTGCGCGTACCAGTTTTTCTGCCATGGGCCTGACCACGGCTTTTTGTCCTTGTAGGCTGACGACGCCCTCTTTTTCTATGCTGACCTGTGCCGGACCGGTCACCTGGTATACCGACCTGGTGGCATACAGCGACAGCGAAACCCTGGAACCTGCATCGACCGTGATCTGCATTTTGGGCTGTAGATAAGCCAGCAATTGCAGCTTGCTGCTGGTGCCATTCACTTCCATCCTGCCATTGCCCTGCACATCCAGCACCATGCCCAATGCAGTATCGGCATGCGCAGTCCTTACTATCAAGCTGAGCAACATACAGGCCAGCAGGGCGAAAGCATGTGCCACGCCAGCCGGCCGACGTAAGGTGAATACGGATATCATGGATTTGCCTGTTTCTTTAAAAGATTGGTGGTGGTTTCTTGCGGCAATTGCCAGCCAAAAACCGCCATGGCTGAACGACCTTTGAGATGCTTTTCACCCAGGGACACAAAAGTAACCAGGTCCAGCAATTTGTCGGCCACGGTGTCGGAACATACCACGGGATAACCAACATCCTTGCACAGGCCTTCTATCCGGGCTGCGGTATTCACAGTGTCACCAATGGCGGTATATTCGTGCCTTTCGGCAGAGCCAACCTGGCCGATAACGGCATCGCCGCTATGCAGGCCTATGCCTATAGCCAATGGTGGCTTGCCTTCCTGCTGCAATTCAGTATTCAGGTCCGCCAGTGCATACAGCATGTCACGCGCCGCATCGAAGGCACTTTGTTCGGGGCTGGGCAAGGTATTCGGGGCACCGAAAAATGCCATCATGCCGTCGCCGATAAACTTGTCTATGGTGCCACCATGTTCATGCACGGCCTTGCTCATCACCGCAAAATAACGGTTGAGCAGGCTGACCACTTCCTCTGCCTGGGCATGTTCGCAAAGAGTAGTAAAACCGCGGATGTCTGAAAACAGTACGCAGACCGGCAAGCGACGGCTATGGGTATAGTTGTGTTCACGTCCTGCGACAATTTCATCCATCACAGCCGGGCTGACCCGGCCTGAAAATGCCTTGCTCAAACGCTGTTTGTCGATGAAATGACGCCAGCCCTGATAAGCACTACTGGAACCCAGCGCCAGCAACCCAGTCAGCAAAATAGCAGTTGGTGGCAGCCACACATCATATTGCATGGCAATGGTGCTGGCAGCCAGCAAAGTGGTCACGGCCAGCACGAACAACGCCACTTTCCAGCGTACCGAGCGACCGAACCAGAACAACACGAAAACACAGCAAAGCGTGAACAAGACTTCATGGCTGCTCGGCTTCAGCATGCGCTGGTTCATGATACTTCGCAGCAGTTGTGCATGCGCCAGCACACCAGGATTGGGGACACCATCCGGCAGCCAGGACGCCAGTGACACGGGTAAATCTACCAGATCAGTCGCTTCCATGGTCGCGCCCAATAACACGATACGGCCTTCAAAGCGGCGTTTCAATTCACCGATATTGCCCTTGTCTGATAAGTGCAGCACGTCTTGCAGAGGGATATAGTCAAAACGCGGACCAAGGCGGTAGTTGATCAGACCCGACCAGTCTTGCCTGACGCCGGCAGCAGCTGCGACTTCTGTTGCCAGGCCACTGGCACCACCATCTGGCTGACACTGTTTTCCAGGGAAACGGCGTATGCGCTGATCGCTGTCTCGGCAAAATTCTGCCGACGCCACCGGCTGGAAGCGTGCATTCTGCATGCCCAGCACAGCTGCGTAATCGACCTGGATATTGATAAAATGCCGGCGCTGCGTATCCCAGACCTTGGCCGCCACCACAGGCGTCCCCTGTATGGTTTCCAGCATGCCGGACAGCAGGGCCTTATGAAAATCGGCATCGGCCTTGCGGGTAGAGACCAGGGTATCGTAGCGTTTTTCTGGCAGGCTGACATCCATGCCGACCGCTTTGGCACCAGCCAGGTTCATGGTTTTCAGGAATTCGGCCAGGTACACATGGTTCAACACCAGTGGTTCATCGACTTCATCCAGAAACGCTTCATTGATGCCGACGATGACGGGTTCATGCTCTACCGTCTGTGGTGAATACTCACGCGCCAGCCAAAACTGGATATCCAGCAGCTTGTTATCCATCGCCTGTGTCCCAGACCAGTTGAGCAACAACGCAGCAAAGCCGCACAGCAGCACAGGCACCCACCAGCCTGGCCCGGGGCGAAAGCGTGTGAAAACAGGATGGGATGTCATGGCTGGCCTGGCATTGGCAAGATCAAGGCTTCAACAGACCGGTAGCCGTGGGCAGCAATCCGCCGCGTCCAGCCGGACTGAGTGAACTGCCGTTACCGATACGACATAAATCCATGGCCAGATCTCCCAAATCATAGGCTTGTGCCGACAAGGTCAGCAGGCTGGCTGCAAAATCAACTTGCGGGCTGCTCAATCTTATCACTCCGTTCACGCCGTCAGGGGCCGCAGCCTGAATAAGATTGCCACTATTGCGGCTAAAACTCAATGGCGGACCACCTATGCGTAGCTGGTTGCCAGTGGCGATGGTGGCATCGACCTGAACATTGACATTGCCACCAGAGGCAGCAGGTGCTGCCGTATTGGCCTGCACAAAGCCGTTTCTGAGGACCAGCGCCGGTGCGGTAATGCTGATATCACCGCCATTACCGGTCTGTAGCCCGTTGACTGAAGTAATCACTTGCGAGCTATCCAGCAATAGCGGGCCACCGCCACGCAGCACGATACTGCCACCATTGCCATCCTGGGCACTGGTGGTAATGGCACTGGAACGGCTCCACAAACGGCTGGCGTAGCTGATCTGGATATCACTGGCTGCGACATTGCCGCTGGCAGATGCGCTGATTTGCGCCTGTTGTAACTGTATGTCGGGCGCATTCACGGCCAGCAAGGTTTTGCTGATGGCACCGGGTTGATCTGGCCTTGCGGCATTGCTGATGGACAGTATGCCCTGATCCATATGCAGGTTTTCTGATGCCGTCAGGTTGATGCTACCGGCGTATCCGCTGGAAGCAGGCCCGGCTTCTGAACTGATGCTGGCATTACTGCTGATATCGATAGTGCCACCACTGACGCTGACTGCACCCGCCTTGCCTTTGGCAAAAGCACTGGATGAAATCTGCGCGGCATTGCGCATGGCAATGCTATTGGCACTCACATTGACGCTGCCAGCATTACCAACCGAGTAGCGGGTATATTCATCCCCCGCATTGGCGCTGCTGAGTATGCCTGTGACGGGTGCAGGCAGATCGCTATCAGCGTTCGGTGTCGCCGATGATTTTCCATCCATATCAAGACTGCCAGCAATAACTTTGACAGCGCCAGCGGAACCGGTGCTGTAACTGATGGTGGCGGAGGAAATCTGCCCGCCATCGGTCAGGCTCAGCTTGCCGCTGACATTCACGTCCACGCTGCCCGCATTGCCCTGTGCCTGGGTGCCGGCGTCACTGTAAATACCGGTGGCCAGGCCCTTGCCATTGATATCGATTGCCGCCGCATCAACCCTGACGGCACCGGCATTGCCGACAAAGCGAGTAGAAGAGGAGATGCGGCCCCCGGCCTCCAGCAATACAGACTGACTGGCCTGTACCTGGATACTGCCGCCGTTACCGACACCTATGGTCTCGGCACGCACGCCGGATTCACCACCGCTAATGCTCAGGTTCTTGCCAATGATGCTGATATTGCCGCTATTGCCTCTGGTGTAGGTGGTGGATGAAATTCTGCCACCATCAACGAGCGTCAGTTTGTCGGCAATGCTGACATCAATATTGCCGCCATTGCCCCCCTGAAAACTGGCCAGCATGCGGAAATCACCTGCATCGCTGTAAATACCGGCACTCAGACCCTGGCCATCAATACCCAGACTATTCGACTGAAACTTGATGGTGCCTGCATTGCCCTTATCAAATGCAGAGGTGGAAACACCACCCTCAGCCAGCATGGTGGCAGCACCACGTACATTCACATCGACATTGCCGGCATTGCCCTTGCCACCAGAGATACTGTTAATGCCGGTTGACAGGCCATCACCATTGATCAGCAATTCACCCGCGCTGACTTTGACATCACCACCCTGCCCGGTGGTATAGGTGGCAGATGAAATCTGCGCGCTGCTCAAGATAGTCAATTTGCCGCTGGCCGATACATCGACCCTGCCAGCATTGCCGCTGCCAGCATTCACATTATTGGCAGTCGAGACTATGCCAGTATCGGGGCCGTTTGCTTCGCTGCCATCCAGCATGATCTCATTTGCGCTGACGATGACCGTACCGGCATTGCCCTTCGCATTGCTGGAAGAAGAAATCAGGCCGCCATTCAGTACCGCCAGCTTACCTTTGATATGGATGTCCAGATTGCCGGCATTGCCACCAAAATCATTCGCCTGGCTGTAGATGCCACCGACCTGGCCCTGGCCATCCAGTACGGCGCTATCGGCGTCAACACGGATAGCACCGGCATTGCCATTGGTAAAAGTCGATGAAGATATGCGTGCACCGCCCAGAATGTTGAGTTGCCCTCTGGCCGATACCTGTATGTCGCCCGACCTGGCGATGCCATCTTTCGCGTTGCTGAACACGCCGGTGTCCTGCCTTGCGCCCCCGGCATCAATGACGATATCGCCGGCCTGTATGCGTATCTGTCCACCATCAATAAAACCACTGCCGGGGCTGTTGATGCTGCCGCCATTGACAATAGCAAGCCGTCCATTCATACCTGTCACATCGGCAGTTGCAAGTGACACATCCAGTTTGCTGCTACCCACGGCAGCGACCCGGATATTGCCACCCGGTGCCTGCAAGCTGGCATTGTCGATGCTGACATCACCAGCGACCAGGCTGATTGCCTGCTGCGACCGGGTTGACAATGTGGCGCCATCCCGCAGTTCCAGCGTAGCGCGGGTGCTGCCTAGAAATCCGAAAGCCTCGGGTGCTGCTGCTGAAAGAGTGCTGGCGCGCGTGGCATCAACATAAAAATTACCATCAGAAAATTTCAGATAATTGGCGGTACTGATGTGCAGACCCGCCGGCACATCCAGTGCCGCGCCCGCACCAAAAACCACACCTGCCGGATTAATGAAATAAAAATTAGGCTGACTGCCTGTGGCCGCTGTCAATTGCAACAAACCATTGATCTGCGACGCCGTACCACCAGTGATACGGGCGATGACATTCTGCAAGGCAGTCGTGGTCGTGAAATTGGCTGATTCACCACTGTCTATGCTGAAGCTGCGAAAACTGTGAAATAAATTCGCGCCTTTGGTCGTACCCAGGTTTTGTGGAATCACAAAATTGCCGGATAAATTTTGTACCGGGCCTACCGTACCATCGGTGACAGCACCAGCTCTTGCCAGCAAAGGCGTCGTGCCGAAGGCAAACAACAGACTAACGCGGATGACTGTGCGCATGGCACGCATGGACTGTTTGCGATGTTTCTGCCTTACAGGAAAATGTAGCAGGGTCACGTTCATAACCAGCTCCCGACCATGATAAATGGTGCCCAGTAAAAAGGATGACTGTAGTTGTCGTTTTTCAGCAATTCCAGTTGGGCTTTTTGCAGGGCCTGTGCCTTGCTGTTGGCGGGGGTGGAAAGATTACGATAAAACTGCACCATCAGGGCGCTGGCAGCGTCATCAGACACCGGCCACAGCGAACCGAGTGCACTTTTGGCATGCGCCTTCAAGGCTGCGCCGCTCAGGCCCAGCGGAGCCCTGTCATCGCCCTCTGCCGTTTCGCAGGCGGACAGGGTCAGCAGTTCCAGACCACGACTGTTTTTTTCACCTGCACGCAGCAATTGCTGCAAGCCGTTCATGGTGATGAGGTCATCATGCGCCATCAGGAAGCTGTTGTCTGCCGTGCCACCGAATACGCCATGCGAGGCAATATGCACGATCTGGAAATCGCCGGTTTTCATTTTTCCGGCGAAGGCAGACACGGTAAAACCACCGTTCAGCAAGGTCTGGCCGGGATTGAGTTTTTCCAGCATGCGTATTTCTTCATCAACACCGTTAAGCAAGAGCATTTGCTGCAATTGCCGGTGCCGCTGCTGTTTCTCAGTAACAGACATAGTAGCGCTGCCGTCAGCGCCAGATTTGCCTGCTGGCAGGCGACGCATGCTGCGGGTGAAACTGCCACGGCTGATCTGCCGGCCAGTGGTTGCTGTGCTAGCAGTTTGCGGACCGGCGGCCAGCAACTGCTCTACCATCACGGCAGGTAGTTTATCAACGACGGCACCGGGTTCACTCATACCGGCCAGCAGGGTTTTCAGATTTGAACCTTGTTGTTCGCGCGCAGTGGTATTTGTGAGTGTCAGTGCCGGGACGATGGCTATCGCATATTTTTCTATGGCAAAGCGCTGGCCGTCATGCAGGGCAGCAAATGGCAACAGACGCAAGACACCGTCAGGGATAATCACCAGGGTTTCAATTTTCTCTTGTTGCAGCAGACTGTCTACCGGTGCCAGCAGCATATCGTACAGGCGTTTTGCTTGCGGTTTGAAGGACAGGTTATCGCGAATGTTGCTGCCAAATTCAATCACATCGGCACGTAAGCTGTCTGCGGAAACCGCAATACTGCGGTGCTGCATGCCATTTGCAGTTTCCAGCAGCAATTCCATGCGGTTTGGCAAGATCACCGGATAGATAATGGCCGTGCCAGGCGCGAGTGTGGATGAACGGCGATTGGCGCGTGCGCTTTCAACCGCACAACGGTCACCCAGATAATCTTGCAGCTCGGTCTGCTTGATGAGTTCAAGAACATTGCGGGCACGTCGCAATTGCTGGTCTTTGTTAGCGGCATTCAGTTGATCTGCGCCCTGCAACAGCATATCTGCCAGCCCCAGGTAAACCGGCTCCAGCGTTTCACGGAATGAGGATTTTCCATCCTGGTATTCAACCGGGATATCGGTGCGTATGGCTTCAATATGATCAAGTGCCCGCTGGTAGGCAGCGATTGCCATATCAGTCTGCCCACGCTGGCGCAAAATGCGGCCACGACGCCATTCGACAGCAATCAGCAAATCATGGGCTTCCATTGTCTGTGCCACCAACACGGCCTGATCACTGAGGGCCAGTGCATCGTCCTGGCGATGGGCATCTTCATACATTTGCGCGAGTTGATCCAGCGCTTCCAGCAAGAGACGGCTTTCCTGCACGGCCTGCGCCAACTGGCGCGCATAGTCGAATGCCTGATACGCCAGTGCATGGCCAGCCGGCCCGGCAGCTTTTGCCTGTGCCCCAAGGTTGATGGCAAAGCGTATTCTTGCCTGCGGCTTGCTGACTGCCGGCAAACGCTGCCAGTATGCATTCAGGCTACTGATGCGATCCGTGGTGCCGAGTTTGTCGCCATCCAGTTTCAGTCGATTTAAACCACTGCTGATGGCAATGCCGGCATCGCTTCCAGCCAGGGTCATGGCAACATCATAAGATGCGCGCGCGGCATCTGCATTACCGCGGCTTTGCTGCCAGTTGCCAAGGGCAATGGCATGGGCGGCCTTGTCCACTGCGGTATCGGCATGTTCATAGGCAAAGTGCAGATAAGGTTCTGCCAGTGGGGCCTGTTGCAACTGTACATAGCTGGCAGCAATCGCTGCGGCCAGCCTTACTTTATCAGCCTGTACACTGGTGGCGCTGTATTGCGCCAGCAAGGGATGCAATACCTGGATGTAATTGCCACGTTCGCATAAATCCAGTTTGTTATTCAGTGTTTCCGTTTGGGCATGGGCGAAAGGAAAAATAAAATTGAACGACGCCAGGCATGCGATCAATATTTTGCGGACACATTGCATATGGTTGAAGGTGTGCATGATTCGTCTGCTTAAAACACGTGGTAAGTCATTTGAAAATGCACACCGTGGTCTTGCAGATTACCGCTGCCGGCATTGGGCAAACTTTTGAGCTTGCGGGCGACAAACACCTCGGCACTCCATTTATTCCATTGCCAGTTCATGCCCATGCCCAGTGAAGCAAGCTTTTGTGTGGCCTCATCCTGGTTGTTTGCGATGGCCATATCGACGAAGCTGATCAGGTTTATTTTTTGTCCCTCAAGTGCGGCAAAGCTGAGCGGATAATGAAATTCTGCGTTCAACAAAAAAGCACGGTCACGCACCAGTGCATTTTCACGGTAGCCACGCACGGTGGCGGCACCGCCCAGTGAAAATCGTTCCAGCGGCAACAAACGATCCGGGGTTTGTTGCACAAAAGCGCGTACGACGATCTGCCTGCCATCCTGCGCCATGTTGTTGACATATTGCAGTTGCCCGGTCCAGATGCGGTAACTGGCATCCGGCACGCCAGCACCACTAGCTTCACCAGCGCCACTTGCACTCTGGTCTATATTATTACGGCCAAAAGCGAAGACACTGCGCACAGCCAACGCCTGGGTTTCTGCCCGTTCTGTCCATTCCTGCGAAAAACGCCAGACCCTGATGCGCGAGTGCCCGTCCGGTTCGCCCGGCGTAAATGAAAAGGCTTCGCCCAGCAGGCTGGTACGGCTTTCGCGCTGCGCGTAGCTGAAACCCAGTTCAATTTTTCTTTGTGGTGACGATTGCAGTGTCTGCATCAGCCCTGCCTCACCACCCGAACTGCGGCTTTTGATAACGATGGCAGCCAGCGATTCACCAATGACGGATGAAGTGCCCTGATCGGCACTCAGCTTCAGGCTGGTGCCACGGCTATTCAGCGGCATGGTCCAGCCCAGATGCACAGGGTCAGCCCCTTCGCTATGACTGATGCTGGCATCCAGCATGTCACCACGCCCGGTCAGATTGCGTATCCAGCCTGCACTGCCCAGCACTTGGGACCCGATAGACGGTGCCCGGTAATTATTCAAAAACACCGTCATGCCATAGGCTGGGGCGCGCTGTACATCGATGTCCAGTATGGCGGTACCCGGCACATCGCCAGGGATAAGCCGGCTATTGATTTTTTCAAACAAGGGATCAGTCAGCAATAACTGGAATCTTTGCTGCAAGACCGGCATATTGAATACTTCTGGCGCCTGCACCAGTCTCTGTTCCAGATACTGTGTTTGCAGCCTGCCCTGGCCTTTGATGTTGACCTGGCTGATACGCCCTTCTATCAGGCGTATTGGGACCAGTCCATCGGGAAATGCATCCTGCCCATCAGCCACCACCAGCACGGCGCCAGAGTTCAGGTAACCCAGGGCGATATATTTACGGGTAATGCTGATGCGCAGCTCTTCCAGTTCGGCCAGCGTGACACGACGCCCGGCATATGCTTGCGCCATGCGCTGCAAGTCTTCTGTAGTGAGAACGGTATTGCCGCTGAACCGGAATTCTTTCACCAGCACATCGGCGGCGCTGGTCTGCACCGGTGGCAGTACAAAGACCTGGTCCGGCGTTGCGCTGGCCACGCCCGGCACACCACAGGCAAGACTGATACAGCCTGCCCATGCAGAAAAACAAAGCTTGAAACGCCTTTGACTCATTACATAATTCAGCATGAATGATGGCCGCCATGTTTCCTGTTGGTGCTTGCTGCGGTCTGACGCTGAAT
Source organism: Undibacterium sp. Ji49W (assembly GCF_049340205.1). NCBI lineage: Bacteria > Pseudomonadati > Pseudomonadota > Betaproteobacteria > Burkholderiales > Oxalobacteraceae > Undibacterium > Undibacterium sp. Ji49W. The sequence continues at coordinate 117,967 of NZ_JBMPOW010000008.1, forward strand.
AGTGAATGACATAAAATATACGCTGATGGATAAACGGGGCAATTCCAAAGAGACTGCAAAACGCCAATCGGGCATAATAAAAGGCTTGCCAAATGATTACAATCAACTCAGGCGTTTGATTACATTTGGACACATATTAAACAGTCCAGCAACGCAGGATATGGCCTGGAAACCACAGAAAAATGCATATCGGAAATTGTCATGGCAGAACGACCATGGCAGTGTACTGGTTTAAAGAAAATTGTACCGGTACGGCAGTGGTCTGTACCGGTAGTATGACCCTGTCGGACTCAGATCACTCAAATCACTCAGGAAACACAGAATGCAAGATCAACTACCGGGCTATCGCCCCATGCAAAGCTATCAGGGCAGTTGTCACTGCGGTGCCGTACGTTTTGAAATAGAGACCGATTTCCCCGAACTGACGATGTGTGACTGCTCTATATGCAGGCGCAAGAATGCCCTTATGGTCAAGGTGCATGAAAGTCGTTTCAAACTGCTGGCTGGCGCAGAATCACTGAACGACTACCAGTTTCACAGTCATACGGCGCATCATTATTTTTGCAAGACTTGCGGTATTTATCCTTTTCATCGCAAGCGCGTCACGCCGGACAATTTTGGCATCAATGTGTATTGCCTGGAAAATTTTGATCCTACGGGTATTCCGGTACGGCAGGCGACTGGTGCGGCCATGCCATAAGGCAGGACTTTTATTCATATTTCAGGATTTTAACCATGCAAACCCAGACCCTGCTTGCCTTTACCGCCATCGCCAGCCTTGCTGTACTTAGCCCCGGCCCGGCCATTTTATTGTCTTTGAAAAACGGCGCGAGTTATGGAGCACGTGCTGTCATGTGGTCGGCATTTGGGAATGTGTGCGGCATTTTTTGCCTGTCTACGACAGCCTTCCTGGGTATGGGTGCCTTGCTGAATTCCTCAGCGCTGCTGTTTTCCGCAGTCAAGATTATCGGTGCGCTATACCTGTTTTATATCGGTATTAAACAACTGTTTGGAAAAAGCAATGCATTCACGCATGAGGTAAAGGATGTGTCGTCAGCCACTACACCACGCCCGCGCAAATTATTTTTAGAAGCTTTTCTGACAGCAGCCACTAACCCAAAGGCACTGATGTTTTTTACGGCCTTGTTCCCGCATTTCATTACACCGGGCGAAGCACTGGCACCACAGTTCTTTGCGTTGATGGCCATATTCATGAGCCTGTCTTACCTGACCCACCTGATGTATGCTCAATTGGCCGCACGCGCCATGCACGTCCTGGTCAAACCACGTTTTGCCAAATGGATTAACCGTGTTGTTGGTGCTGCCTTTATTTCATTCGGGGAGATGTTGCTGAATTTGCGAAGGCAGACTGCCTGATGGTCGCCTGATGGTCGCCTAATGGTCGCCTGTTGGGGACAGGCTTAGGCAGGCTGACTATTCAGGCCAGCAGATTTTTTTCCATGAAGATACTCAGGGGATCTTCTTCATAATCACCAAAAGCAGCCCGTTCGGCATAACCAAGACGAAAATACAGGCTGATGGCTTCGGGCTGCCTGATGCCGGTTTCCAGCCTGGCGATGCGGATATCATGCGTCAGCAAATGATCTTCCAGCGCCCGCATGATCAGTTTCGACAAGCCTTTGCCGCGAAACTCATCAGTGACAAACACGCGTTTGATTTCGCCATAGTTTAACTGGGCATCGACATCAAACAGTATCTTGACAGCGCCACAGGCGGCCAGTTGTCCATCGATATGGCAGCCGAAAAACGTCACATTATCTTGCGCCAGCGCGGTAAGGCTTTCGAGGTGATTGCTTTCGGCTGGATAGAGCGCAGCCATGTACACATCAGACAGGGCTATCAGCCTGCCTGCTGCGTCAGAAGCCGGGTCCAGTTTTTCTATGTTCATTTTCCATCTATGTTTGTTTAAGGTCCTATGCAGCTTTTTGCTGTACACCGATGCTGATTATTTTTTTCAGCTCCGGCACGCAAGACCCGCAATTGGTGCCGCATTTCAGCTTACTCTGCAATGCTGTCAATACGTCGGCTGGCAAACCATCCATGCCAGTCAGTGCTGCATTGATTGCTGTATCGGTCACGTTCAGGCAGCTACAAATTACTTTGCCGCGTGCGGCAAAACCTTGTGGTGCCGTGGTGCTTGGCATCAGCAACAAACGCCCCAGTCTGGCAACGGGTTCCTGCGCTTGCAGGAAATCCTTGAGCCAGCTTTCAGCACTGACATCGCCAGCTAGCGCCACGGCAGCCAGACCACCGTCTTTCACCAGGATATGACGCGACACACTGCGACGCCTGTCGTCATAGCGCAGCACATCGGTGCCATGTATGCCAAACAGTTGTTCAATTTTTTCCAGCACCTCAGTTGCCACGGCTTCTTCATTCGCAGCACGGAAGATGACACCGACTTTGTCGCGGCCAAACGGTGTGCATGAGGCATAGGCAAATTCACGCATATAAGGTCGCAAGGCAGTCTGCACTCGATACGCTTCTTCGCTATCCAGCCAGGCAAATACCACGAAGCGCCAGGGCAGTTCTGCCTTCAGTATCTTGACAGCAGCCGCTTTCAGTTCCGGCTGTTTGGAACTGGGGTCGATTGCTGGCGAAGTCAGGGCATTCACGCCATAGCTGGCATTCTGTGCATGGCCACGACCGGATACATATTCTTCACCCCAGTGCATGGCGATGAAGACCTGGCCGGCGCGCTGCTCATCACTTTCAACGATGGGTAAAATCACTGTGCCACGGCGGCTGCTGACGTGTACCAGATCACCTGGCTTCAGGAAGCGCCTTTGCATGTCTGTCGCGTCCATGCTGATGCCAGGTTCGGCCACATGGGCAAACAGTTGCGCCACGGTGCCGGTACGGCTCATACCATGCCATTGATCACGCAGGCGACCGGTATTCAATGAGAACGGATAGCGGGCATCCACCGCATCCTTGACCGGCTGATACACGGCATTGACGAAATGGGCGCGACCACTGGCTGTAGGGAAGATGCCATCTTCATACAAACGCTGCTTGCCTGTGCTGGCACCAGCCGGATAAGGCCATTGCTGTGGCCCCTGCTGTTCCAGTATGGCGTACGACAGACCGGTGATGTCGAGATCACGACCACGGGTACTGTCACGGTGTTCATTCCACACCTGTTCATCACTGTCGTACGCAAAGTTGACCGCTGACTTGCCCAGCAAAGGTGCCAGAGTTTGCGCAAACTGACTGGCAATTTGCCAGTCATGCCTGGCTTCACCTGGTGCGGGTATGACGGGGCGTACACGCGAGATACGGCGTTCTGAATTGGTGACGGTGCCGGTTTTCTCGGCCCAGGTGCTGGCAGGCAAAAGAATGTCAGCATACGGCACGGTGGCCGTACTGGCATAGGCTTCCTGCACGATAACCAGCTCGGCTTTTTGCAAGGCTTCGCGTATCAGGTTTTGTTCAGGCATGGATTGCGCTGGATTGGTACAGACTATCCAGATAATCTTGATGTCCCCCTGCCTGACTGCTTCAAACATTTCCACTGCTGTCTTGCCTGGTGCAGCCGGTACATCATCAACACCCCAGTAAGCGGCTATTTCTGCGCGATGTTCAGCATTGCTTAGATCACGGTGACCAGACATCAGGTTGGCCATGCCACCGACTTCACGCCCGCCCATGGCATTTGGCTGCCCGGTCAGGGAAAACGGTCCGGCACCTGGTTTGCCGATTTGATGGGTAGCCAGATGCAGATTGATCAGGGCAGCATTTTTTGCAGTGCCCGCTGAAGATTGATTCAGTCCCTGGCAATACAGGGACAGGCTGGCTTTGGATTGACCAAACCAGCGTGCTGCCTGCACCAGATCGGCTTCCTTGATGCCACAGGTCTTGGCTACGGCTGCTGGGGTATAGTCACGTACTGTTTGCTTGAGTTCGGCAAAGCCTTCGGTATGCGCCTGGATATAATCAACATCGATCAGATCTTCCCACAGACACAGATGCAGCATGCCGTTAAACAGGGCCACGTCAGTGCCCGGCAAAATCGGCAGGAACAAGTCTGCATCGCGCGCGGTATCAGTACGGCGCGGGTCAGCGACAATCACTTTCAATGCTGGATTCTTTTCCCTGGCCTGTTCCAGTCGACGATACAAGATAGGATGGGCATACGCTGTATTCGAGCCCACGATGAAAATCACTTCGGCCAGGTCTATATCTTCATAACAGGCAGGCGGTGCATCGGCACCCAGTGTCTGCTTGTAACCAGCCACAGCGCTGGACATGCACAGGCGCGAATTGCTGTCGATATTATTGGTGCCTATCAGGCCCTTGGCGAGTTTGTTGAAGACGTAATAATCTTCAGTCAGCAACTGACCGGAAATATAAAATGCAACGCTGTCGGGGCCATGCGCCTTGATGCTGTCGGCAAACTTGCCGGCAATGGTGGCAATGACGGTATCCCAGTCACTGCGCTGGCGTGACTGATCCCGCCCCGCAGATGGCGCACGCATTTCGGGATACAGTGCCCTGACCTGTTGCTGTATTCGGGCATCTGCCGACAGATGCAGGGTACTGCCCTTGCTGCACAGGCGGCCAAAATTGGCTGGGTGATCCGGGTCACCACGTACGCCCACAACCTGCCCGCCTTCGCTTTCAATTACTACACCGCAACCAACGCCGCAATAACAACAGGTAGATTTGGTTTCAGTCATACATGCCTTTAAGTGCTCGCTGCATCACAAAAACATGGGATGCAGCGCATTGTTCCTAAGCCTCTATTGCAAGTGTACGCAATTCATTCGCATCCAGATACACCTGATCTGCATCCACTTTCAGACTGAATTTTTGCGTGCAGCCTTCATCGGGTGCAATGGCGCAGCCCGTAGGCAATTCAATATTCCAGTTGTGCAGCGGGCAAGCCACTTTTTCACCAAAGACTATGCCTTGCGACAGGGGCCCGCCCTTGTGCGGACACTTGTCCAGCAAAGCAAACACCTTGTTTTCACTATTCCTGAAAATAGCCACATCCGGTTTGGTGGCACGGGCCACTACCCGCGCACCCAGTACGGGGATATCTTCAACACGACAAATTACTTGCCAATCCTGACTCATGTTTCTTTCCTCTCAACTAAATTGGCCTTATGCTGGCAAGCGCTCGAATTGACGCGTATCGACCTGGGCTTTTTCTGGTTCATGCCACGGATCAGATTCACCCTCCAGCGCAAACAGCAAGCGCTGGTACAGGTCTTTGCGACGCTCGTCATCTTCGAGGATGATTTTCTTCACATAGTCAAGACCGACACGGTCCAGGTAATGCACGGTGCGTTCCAGATACCAGCCTTCTTCGCGATACAGTTGCAGGAAAGCGCCGGTATATTCCATGACTTCTTCATGCGTCTTCAGTTTCACCAGGAATTGCGCGACTTCGGTTTTGATACCGCCATTGCCGCCCACATAAATTTCCCAACCAGAATCGACGCCGATCACACCAACGTCCTTGATACCGGCCTCGGCGCAATTGCGCGGGCAACCGGATACGGCCAGCTTGACCTTGTGCGGTGAATACATGCGCGCCAGTTCTCGTTCCAGCTGCTGCCCCATGAGGGTGGAATTTTGCGTACCGAAGCGACACCATTCACTGCCCACACAGGTTTTTACGGTACGCAAGCCCTTGGCATATGCCAGGCCTGATGGCATGCCCAGGTCTTGCCACACGGCGCGCAAGTCTTCTTTCTTCACGCCCAGCAAATCGATACGCTGGCCACCGGTGACCTTGACTGTTGGTATATTGAATTTATCGACGACGTCGGCAATCCTGCGCAATTCGCTGGCATTGGTTTCGCCGCCCCACATACGCGGGATGACGGAATAAGTACCATCCTTCTGGATATTCGCGTGTGAACGTTCATTGATGAAACGCGATTGCGGATCATCCTTGGCTTCACGCGGCCATGTGGAAATCAGGTAGTAGTTAATGGCCGGACGGCAACTGGAGCAACCATTCGGTGTGCGCCATTCCATGAATTCCTGTACGCCTGCAACAGTCAGCAGCTTGTTGGCCTTGATTGCATCGCGCACTTGCTGGTGGCTATGATCAGTGCACGAGCACATGGGTTTGACTTTTGAAGCCGTTGAATAATCACCACCGGCGGTGAACATGATGATCTGCTCTACCAGCCCGGTACAGGAACCGCAGGATGCCGATGCCTTGGTATGCTTGCGTACATCATCCAGCGTGAACAGACCTTTTTCCTTGATGGCCTTGACGATGGTGCCTTTGCAGACGCCGTTGCAGCCACAGACTTCGGCCTCATCCGGCATGGCGGCGGCTTTGGTGTGGCCTTCATGACCCACGTCGCCGGTATTCGATTCACCAAACATCAGCGAATCGCGGATTTCAGCAATATTCTTGCCTTCGCGCAGTAGTTTGAAATACCAGCTGCCATCCACGGTATCGCCGTACAGGCAGGCACCAATCAGCTTGTCATCCTTGACAACAAGCTTCTTGTAGACGCCACCTATGGGGTCAGACAGGATAATTTCTTCGGTATCTTTACCGCCCATGAATTCACCGGCAGAAAACAGATCGATGCCAGTCACTTTCAGTTTGGTGGATGTGACTGAACCCTGGTAACGACCAATACCAAAATTCGCCAGATGATTGGCGCAGACCTTGGCCATTTCGAACAAAGGTGCGACCAGACCGTACACCGTGCCGCGATGGTTCACGCATTCACCGACGGAATAAATACGCGGGTCATAGGTCTGCATGGTGTCATTGACGATGATGCCACGATTGCAGTACAGACCGGCTGATTCTGCCAGTGCCGTGTTAGGGCGTATGCCGACAGCCATGACGATCAGTTGCGCCGGAATTTCCAGTCCATCGGTAAAGCGTATGGATTTCACATGGCCATTTTCATCACCGGTGATGGCCTCGGTATTTTTTTCAAGCAGAAAATTCAGGCCACGGTCTTCCAGGGATTTTTGTAACATCTTGCCTGCAACAGGATCCAGCTGACGTTCCATCAACCATCCAGGCAGATGCACGACTGAGACGCTCATGCCGCGCATTTTCAAGCCATTGGCTGCTTCCAGGCCCAGCAGGCCGCCACCGATGACGACAGCGTGCGTATGCTTTTCTGCCGCCTCTATCATGGTATTGGTGTCGTAGATATCACGGTAGGCAATCACGCCCTTGAGGTCTTTGCCAGGTACCGGCAACATGAAAGGAGTGGAACCAGTTGCCAGCAACAAACGGTCGTATTCGGTCTGGGTGCCGTCTTCGGCAATCACGATGCGTTTGTGACGATCGATTTTGGTGATTTTTTTACCGAGATGCAGGGTGATATTATTTTCTTCATACCAATCGACATCATTGAGCATGATGTCCTTGATGGTCTGCTCGCCCGCCAGCACCGGTGACAACAGGATGCGGTTGTAATTGGCATAGGGTTCTGCACCAAAAACGGTAATGTCGTACAAATCCGGGGCAATCTTGATCAACTCTTCAAGGGTACGCACACCTGCCATACCATTCCCGACCATCACTAGCTTTAATTTCTTCATGGCTGCTCCTTTGCATGTCTCCACGGTTTATAAGCAAGAGCAATGCCAGTTCGAAATTTTCGCTTAGCCAAGTTTCCCGCTTTATTCTGTACGCACCAATAAAACCATATATAAAATAGCTTTGCACAGGTAAAACCAACAAATAATCAATCAGCATGATGAGTAATGCCACTTGCTGAAGCGTGATATGAAAAACCTATTTTTTACAAAAAATAAATTGGCCAAACTGGTGCATTGCACCATTTAATTTACCTGACGCACATTTTTTGCACATTTCGTTCTGCTGCAAGCAAGTAAACAGCCCATTTCCTGCACGATTTCATGGCACGGCACTTGCAAGTGGCATGCTCGTTCATCATTGGAGCGATCATGCAAAAAACATCATTCTGGAAAGCAGGCCATCCGCCGACACTGCTAGCGGCTTTCTTTTACTTCGATCTGAGTTTCATGGTCTGGGTACTGCTGGGTCCGCTGGCGATACAGATATCCAAAGACCTTGGGCTGACCGCCGCACAAAAGGGTCTGATCGTTGCTACGCCATTGCTGGCCGGTGCATTGTTGCGCATCGTGATGGGTATCCTGGTCGATCATCTGAAACCCAAAAAAGCCGGTCTTATTGGTCAGGTCGTGGTGCTGGCAGGTCTGTGCTGGGCATGGCTGGGCAATATACATACGTATGAACAGTTATTATTTCTGGGTGTGATTTTAGGTGTGGCAGGCTCTGCGTTTGCGGTTGCACTGCCGTTGGCGTCGCGCTGGTATCCGCCAGAGCATCAGGGCACGGCGCTGGGTATTGCCGGTGCGGGTAATTCCGGCACTGCTTTTGCTGCCCTGTTTGCACCAGCACTGGCGATTGCCTACGGCTGGTCGAATGTGTTTGGACTGGCTCTGATTCCATTGATAGTGGCACTGATTGTCTACCTGATTTTTGCCAAGGATGCGCCGGGTGAAACACCCAGCAAATCAATGGGTGAATACCTGGCCGTGCTGAAGGATAAGGATGCCTGGTGGTTCATGTTCTTCTACAGTGTGACATTCGGCGGTTTTTCTGGTCTGGCATCGTCGCTGACCATTTATTTCAATACTCAGTATGGCCTGTCGCCGATACACGCCGGTTATTTCACGGCTGCCTGCGTATTTGCGGGTTCACTGGTGCGTCCGTTTGGTGGTCGTATTGCAGATCGTATTGGTGGTATCAAGACACTGTCGGTGATGTACACCGTTGCTGCCGCCTTCCTGTTTATAGCTGCGACTGGCTTGCAGTCATCCGTGGCTGCCGTGGTCGTCTTTGTGATCGCCATGCTGGCACTGGGTACCGGCAATGGCGCCGTGTTCCAGTTGGTGCCACAACGGTTCCGCAAAGAGATGGGCGTCATGACCGGTCTGGTGGGTATGGCCGGTGGTGTCGGTGGTTTTTACCTGGCGGCCAGTATGGGTTATTCACGCCAGATCACCGGCAGCTATCAGCTGGGTCTGTCAATTTTTGCTGGCCTGGCAATTGTCGCCCTGCTCGGTTTATCATTGGTGAAGAAACGCTGGCGCACCACCTGGGGTTCTGCCGCCATGACCACCGCCAAAATCTGATCACCTGAGGCTTATCCCACACCATGCCACTCATCGTCACTACCGGCTATCAGTCTGTCGCAGGCGTGCGTAGCCGTAATGAAGACTTTGTCGGCATGGTCACGCCGGGCGAACCGGAACTGTCAAGCAAGGGCATGATATTGGCCGTTGCTGATGGTGTATCCGGCAGTGAGGGCGGACGCGAGGCAGCTGAATATGTCGTGCGCGGCTTGCTGACCGATTACTACGCCACGCCGGATACCTGGGAAGTCACCACGGCGCTGGAAAAAGTCGTGGTCGCCATGAATAGCTGGGTACAACAGCAAGGCTCGGTCAGACGCGAGCTGGCTGGCATGGCCACCACCCTGACCACCCTGGTGCTGCGTGGGCGCATGTATTACAGCGCCCATGTCGGCGATACCCGCTGCTATCTGCTGCGTAATGGCAACTTGCAGAAGTTGACTCAGGATCATGTCTGGGACAGGCCGGAAATGCAGCATGTGCTGACGCGTGCGATAGGCCTGGATTCTCACCTGGTGATAGACCATGGTATGGGTGAACTGCGTGCCGGTGATGTGTTCTTGCTGGCCAGTGACGGTGTCTGGGCTGCCATCAGCGAATATGACCTGAATGATTTTCTGCAACAGGTCAGCACCCAAAGCCTGAGCCCGGATCTGGCCTGTACTGGCCTGTGCGAAGCCGCCATGAAAGCAGGCTCACAAGACAATTGCAGCGCCCTGGTCGTGCGTGTCAATGAATTGCCGGAAGGCGATTTGCGCGACGCCATTACTGAATTGCATGTCCTGCCCGTACCACCCCGCATGAAACCTGGCCAGACGCTTGATGGCTACGTGATTGATGAAGTCATGCATACCTCGCAGACCACGCTGCTGTACCGCGTGACCGATCCGGTACATCATCGCAAGCTGGTGCTGAAGACCCTGCACCCCGACCGCGCTACAGATGCCCAGGAACGTTCTGCCTTTGCGCATGAAGCCTGGCTGGCAAAACGCGTGGTCGCCCGCTTCTTCCCCCAGGTGATCACGCCCGAGCAAAGAAATTACCTGTATTACCTGTCTACCTGGCATGCTGGCGATTCGTTGCAAAGACGGCTGGATGCAGGGCAACACTTTACCGTGCCCGAAGCCGTCGTCTGTGGCGGCAAACTGGTGCGTGCCGTCGGTGCGCTGCACAGACGCAGCATCTTGCACCGGGACATCAAACCCGCCAATGTACATCTGGGTGACGATGATGAAATCCGCATCCTCGATCTGGGCGTGGCGCAGTCCGGCTTTGACAGCAAGGACAGTTCACCAGCCAGCAATTTCAATCTGGCAGGCACGCCCTCTTTTCTGGCACCAGAACAATTCCAGGGGGAACCGCCGTCAAGAGCGACGGATATCTACGCCACTGGCGTGACCCTATATTACCTGCTGACCCGGCATTATCCCTATGGTGAGGTCGAACCTTTCCAGCGCCCAAAATTTGGTGAGCCGGTGACGCCGGGTCGTTATCGCCCTGACTTGCCACACTGGCTGGAAAATGTCTTACTGAAAGCAGTTGCCCGCGACCCGCAAGATCGCTTTGAAACGGCAGAAGAATTTCTGCTGGCACTGGAACGCGGTGCCGCCCATCCCCTGCCTGCTCCCAGCATCAAGCCGCTGGCCCAGCGTGACCCTCTATCACTGTGGCGTGCGCTGGCCATCATCTCCATCGTCGCCAATCTCTTGCTGGTATATCTGCTGATTGCACGTTAAGCGAAACACTGTTCGCGTCCGTGGCATGATGCATACTGCAACTGTTTGTTGGAACTGACTCATAAATAAACGTGAGTGTGAACAATGATATTGCCCTCATAATTAATAGTGTATTAACATTGGGCAGATATTCACTTGTAGACTGCCCTTGCCATGCGTAACAGCCTTGACCGCCTGATACATATACTGCGCCTGCGCCGCATAGGCGTAAGGCTGGCGCTCAGCTATGCCTTGCTGCTGGGCTTGTTCACTATCGTCCTGTTGTTGCCAATCTCACAAATTCGCAAAATGACAGCGCAAAGCGAGAAATTTTCCAGCAAGGAAATACAAAGCCTGCTATATGTACAGGAACTCAGTTTATCCACAGAAAATGTCGGACGTGCCCTGCTGCAATTGCTGACCGTTCCCTATGAACAGCGCATACCCGAATATGCCGCCGTCGATGAAAAAAACCGTCAGATTGACAAACTCATCAGCGCCCTGGAAACCACGCTAAGCGATGATGAACAATTGCAGAACCTGAAGAACCTCAAGGAAAAGCGCAATATTTACCAACAAAACTATCTTGTCACCGTCAACCAGCTCGAAGATGAAGGACAGGAAGCTGCCAAATCCACCTTTCTGAAGCAAGTGCAGCCAGCGCTGGGCAATTTGCTACAGGAATCAAAAACTTTCCTCGACCGTGAACAAAAACTGATACAACAACACCAGGCCGAAGCCCAGCATGACCTGGAACACACCGGCATGATGGTGGCATTGCTGTCGAGCTTTGCGGTATTGGTAGCAGCGCTGCTGGCCTGGCTGACAACACGCAGTGTGGTGCGGCCATTGGCGCGGCTACAGGCCAGTGCCCTGCGAATTGCCAACGGCGACTACCAGACGCGCGTCATTCCCGGCAAGACCGAAGAAGTGGCGCGGGTAGGCGAAGCTCTGAATGCCATGGCCAGCGCTATCGGCATACGCGAACAAACTGTCGAGCACCTGGCGTATTACGACCCCCTGACCGATCTGCCCAACCGCACCTTCCTGCTGAAAACCCATGACGGCAAAGGCGAGCCCCACCAGGGCCTGCTACTGATGGATCTGGCGCGCCTTAAAATCATCAATGAGACCTTAGGTTTTGATACTGGGGATACCGTCATCTACGACGTAGCCACACGCCTCAAATCAGTAGTCAGCCAGGACAATGGCGAGCGCAAACCCTGGCTGGCAAGACTGGCTGGCGGTGCCTTTGCCATCCTGTGCTTTGATACCAGCAAAAGCGCCATGGAAAACCTGCATCAGCGTATTGATGCTGTCATGGCCGAACCGGTCAAGTGTGCCCAGCATTCTGTCGATGTCAGCCTGGTGTACGGCCTGGCCATCACCATCGACACTGCATTGCCCTTGATGACCCTGATACGCAATGCCGAAGTGGCGCTGTATGCGGCCAAGCGTAGCGCCAGTGCAGCAGCCTGGTACACCGATGCGCAAGAAGCTTCACGTCTCAGTCATTTAAGTCTGCTGTCTGATCTGCGTTCTGCCGTCAGGGATTCTGAATTGCAAATGTGGCTGCAGCCCAAACTGCATCTGGTCGATGGCAAGGCCTATGGCTTTGAAGCGCTGGTGCGCTGGCAGCACCCGACCCGTGGCTTTATTTCACCGGCAGAATTTGTTCCCTTTGCCGAACGCACCGGCTATATCAGCATGCTGACCATGTGGATGCTGGAAAAAGCCATCACCACCCTGCTCGGCTGGCAACAGCATTATCCGCAGCAAACCATTGCCGTCAATGTCAGCACCCATGACTTGCGCGATACCAGTTTTCCAGACCAGATCGCCGCACTGTTGCAGCGCCATGCCGTCAACCCGGCCTTGCTGAAACTGGAAATCACCGAAAGCGGTATCATGGAAGACCCCGACAGCACCATACTGCTGCTCAAGCGCTTGCGCGATATCGGGCTCGATTTATCGATTGATGATTTTGGTACCGGCTATTCTTCGCTATCCTATTTGCAGCGCCTGCCTGTCAGCGAACTGAAGATAGACCGCAGCTTTGTGACCAATATCAATGCCCTGCCCATTACACAGAGCCTGGTCAAGGCCATCATCTCCATGGGCCATGGTCTGGGGCTGAGCGTGATTGCAGAAGGCATAGAAACTGCCGCAGAACGCGAAACCTTGCGTATGCTGGGCTGTGATTCCATGCAGGGCTATTTTGCCAGCAAGCCTCTGTACGGCGAAGCCCTGCAAACATGGTTGTCCAATTTACCGGCGAACTGAGCGATTCCCATGCAAGCACCTGCCCTCCCTCACGATGAAGCCATACGCCTGCAGACACTACAGGCCTGTGCCATCCTCGATACTCCGGCAGAAGAACGCTTTGACCGGCTGACGCGGCTGGCAAGACATCTGTTCCAGACGCCGATTGCCCTGGTGTCACTGATAGATACCGACCGGCAGTGGTTTAAGTCACGTCAGGGACTGGATGCAACACAAACACCCCGGGATATCTCGTTTTGCGGCCACGCCATCCTGTCGCAGGATGTCTTGTATGTGCCAGATGCCAGGCTGGATTTGCGCTTTTCTGACAACCCGCTAGTCACAGGCAAACCCAATATACGTTTTTATGCCGGTGCACCACTGCGGGCCAGGAACGGCCAGAGGCTGGGCACACTGTGCATCATAGACAGCATGCCAAGAACCCTGAGCCAGGATGACATCATCGCCCTGCGCGATCTTGCCGATTGCGTGGAACATGAATTCTCAAGGGAAGAACAACAGCGCCAGCACCATGCCTTGCTGGCATTGACAGAAATTACCTCGCTGTCATATCAAGACCCTGAAAACCTGTTACGACAGGCACTGGAAATGGCCTGTGATTACCTGGGCATCGGTACCGGGCATATCGTTAAAGTAGAAGACGGAATGTGTGAAATCGTCTTGCGACAATCCGGAGATGACCGTTTTCACGAAGGCGAAAAAATCCCGCTATCCGATTCGTTTGCGTCACTGACGGTGAACAGCAATACCGTCTTTCATATCGCGGATGTATTCAACAGTCCTTATCAGCATCACCCCGGCTATACACAACTGGGTGTGGTCAGCTATATTTCTGTCGCACTGTACATGAATGAGCGCCAATATGGGACCCTGAATTTTTCTGACGTGCATGCACGCCTGTTCCCATTTTCAGATGTGGAAATTGAATTCGTGCGTTTGCTGGGCGACTGGGTGAGCGGTGTCCTGAAACGCCAGGAACTGGACAGCCAGTTACAGCAACAGCGCATGCTGAGTGACGCCATCGCCCAAACCCAGGCCTTGTTCATCAGCGAAAGTGATCAGGAAAAAGGCTTTGAATCCCTGCTGGCCGCGACACTGAACCTGACTGGCAGCGAATGCGGTTTCATCAACGAAGTCTTGCACGACAAGCAGGGTGAGATCGTCCTGAAATCGACCGTACTGGCCTGGAATACCAACAATGAACTGACCGTTGGTACGCCTCTGGTACAGGATGTGCAAGACCAGATCTCGCAACATTTGACGACACTGTTTGGCATCCAGAAAAATATCACGCAAGCCACACTGCTGCAAACGCCAGCGCTGACAGAACTTGGCATCATCTTTCCTGAACACCTGAGGCCGCTTAGAAATTTCCTCGGTATTCCCGTTCATTACGATGGCGAGCTGATTGCCATCGTCGGTATTGCCAATCGCCAGCATGACGCAAGCGCCGATGATGCGTTGATCGCCTTTATCAACCCGCTGTTCAGCACACTGGGACAATTAATCAGTGCCGCCCGCGTACAAAAGCACAGATATGAAACAGAACGTCAGTTGGCGAATGTCATCAAGGGTACCAATATCGGCACCTGGGAATGCAATATCGTTACCGGCGAAACGATCTACAACGAACGCTGGGCAGAAATGCTGGGGTATACACTGGCGGAACTCAGCCCCACCACGGTAGATACCTGGCTTAATCTGTGTCACCCGGAAGACCTGAAGCTGACCAGTGCTTTGATCGAACAGCACTTCCGTGGCGAGATCGAGTATTTTGACCTCAAAAGCCGCATGCGACACAAAGACGGCCGCTGGATCTGGATACATGATCGCGGTTGCGTAGTCAGTTGGAGTCCTGATGGCCAGCCACTGATCATGTCGGGTAGCCACGCCGACATTACCACGCAAAAAGAAGCCGAAGCGGAACTGGAACACGCACTTGAATTATTGGAAAAATCAAATGCCGCCGCCCGCATAGGTACCTGGGAACTGGATGCGCAAACCCGGGAACTGCACTGGAGTAAAGTCACACGGCAAATCCATGAAGTGGATGAAGATTTCAGTTGTACCGTAGAACATGCCATCAGTTTCTACAAGAATGAACACTATCAGCAAAAAATAACCCAGATGGTGGGCGATGCCCTGCGTGAAGGCAAGGCCTTTGATACCGAACTGTGCATCATCACCGCACGCGGCAATGAACGTTGCGTGCATGTCATCGGCTTCCCGCAGTTTGAAAACAATGTCTGTCTGCGTCTGTACGGTACCTTCCAGGACATCAGCGAAAGAAAGGCTGCCGAAGAATCCCTGCGCGAGCATGCCACCCAGACCAGCACCATTGTTGACAATGTACTCGACGGCATCATCACGCTGAATGAAGATGAATACATACTCAGCGTCAATAATGCCGCTGCCAATATTTTTGGCTATACCATTGATGATCTCCCTGGCCAGCATATCCGCCAACTGATGCCGCAGGCATTTATCGATCTGTCAGATGCCCCTGTCACACCTGCTGAAATTACACAGGCATCGGGCAAAGAAGAACTGCCCGTCCAAGTAAGCGGCGTCAAAGACATCATAGGCATAGGTCGTGAAATCACCGGACGCAAAAAGGATGGCAGTCTGTTCCCGCTTGATGTATCCATGTCTGCCGTCAAGCGTCAGGGCAAACCGCTGTACATAGGCCTGATGCGCGATATTACTGAACGCAAGCGTATCGAACAGATCAAGAATGAATTTATCTCTACCGTCAGCCATGAACTGCGCACGCCACTGACATCCATCTCTGGCGCACTGGGCCTGATATCGGGCGGTGCACTTGGCAGCTTCCCGGATCGTATCCAGCAGATGCTGGACATCGCGATTAAAAATTGCCTGCGTCTGACTTTCCTTATCAATGATTTGCTGGATATGGAAAAACTGTCGGCAGGTAAAATGGTCTTCCATTTCCAGACCGTGCCGCTGTCTGATGTATTGGCACAGGCCATAGAATCGAACCAGACTTTCGGTGCGCAACGCCACGTGTCGCTACGTCTGGCGCATCCGGTTCCGGCCGTCAGTATATCGGTGGACACACAAAGATTCATGCAGGTACTGTCCAACCTGTTGTCCAACGCCATCAAATATTCGCCAGAAAACGGCACGGTAGACATTACCGCCATCGCCAATGAACGCCGCGTGCGCATCAACGTGATCGACCATGGCGCGGGTGTGCCGAATGAATTCAGGGACAGGATATTTCAAAAATTCGCCCAGGCAGATTCATCAGATACACGCCAGAACGGCGGTACCGGTCTGGGTCTGGCGATTACCCGTGAACTGGTTGAAAGAATGGACGGCAATATCGGCTTTGAATCACGCCCCGGGCGCGGTGCCAAGTTCTATATCGACCTGCCCATTTCACATCAGGACCTGAACAACAGGAACTTGCACTGAAAGTAAGCGGCGAAGTAAGTGGCTAAGTAAGTAGCTTATAGCGCTGACCGTCAGAATTTTGTGTTTTGCGACCAGACTGGCAAGGCTTTAGCCTTTGTATAAAAAGTTTTCGTTTGCGCGATACACAATAAACCACTACCATAGAACTTGTTTTTTAAGCATCTGTCGTAGCGAACAAAAGCGGATGCTCCATGCTGGCGTGACATTACTCTGGGCGGGCCTGTCGATGAGTATCAAAAAGAATGTGCAATTCTATATTTATATCGCCTACTTCTTTACAGGCCTGATATTACTATTCGGTATTGCCATGGGTACCGTACAGTTCACACGCATGAGCAAGATCATCCTGGCCCAGGCTGACAGCAGTTATAGCCTGATAGGCAATGAAGTCGCCAGCAATGTCAAAGACATTTATGAGCCGGTCAAAAACCAGACCGAGATACTGGCACAATCCCATCCTATTTCTGGCAAGAACCTTAATGAGCGCTTAGCCCATGTCAATTACCTGGCCAAATCCATCATCAGCGTTAAATCTGCTACGTCGGCTTATGTAGGTTTTGCTGATGGTGAGTTTTTTCTGTTGCGCCAGTATGCCAAATCAAATGGCAATAATGAGGTATTCAAGGCACCAGAAAAAACAGCATGGATAGTACAGAGTACCAGTCTGGAGACGGGCAAGATGCTGGAGCATGTCGTCTATCTGGATGACAGGCTCAATGAAATCAGCCGTCAGCAAATCCCCCTGCGCAATTATGATCCGCGTCAGCGAGGCTGGTATGAAAACGCCATGAAAAACCCCGACATGGCCAATGTATCTGAACCATATTACTTCTTTACCACTGGGCAAATAGGCGTCACCTATGCACAAAAAATTGTCGGTGTGGATGCCGTCGTCGGCATAGATATAGAACTGCCCACCATCCATGAAACCATCAAGAACAGCAGTGTCACGCCATCCACCAGTATTGCCCTGATAGACCGCAAGGGTCAATTACTGGCCTGGAAAAACGGCAAACAAGCCACTTATAAACCGCAAATCGTCACCAAACTGGATGGTACGCAAAGCATGCCCACCCTGGCAGAACAGGATGCGCCAGTACTGAACAAGGTGCGGGAACTCACCGGTAGCGCTGGCAGTATCAGCCAGACGCTGGATGTCATGGGACAAACCTGGGCCACTTATCAGGCCAATATACAAATCCCGGGTGGTCAGGATTTGCACATACTGATCGCCAGCCCGCATCATGAACTGCTGGCTGATGTGATCAAAATGCGCCAGCAAACCATCATGCTGTTTTTGGTGATGCTGGTGATAGGTGTGGGCGTCACCATTTATTTCTCGCGCCTGGCATCCAAACCGCTGAAGCAATTGAATGACGAAGCCAGCAAGATCGCCCGTTTCGATTTCCAAAGCCCCATCAACATCCAGTCACGCATCAGGGAAATTGCTGATCTGACGCATTCCATGCGTGGCATGAAAGCGACCATACGTTCCTTCATCGATATTGCTGGCAGTCTGGCATCAGAAACCAATTATGACAAATTGCTGGCGCGGGTATTAAAGGAAATGTCGGAAATTACCGATGCAAAATCCGGTATCCTCTACCTGTATCAGCCACAAGACCAATCCATGCAAGTGGTGCAGGTTTATGTTGACCACCAGGTGCTGGAAAGCGATGCCCAGCGCATTGCCATGGACGATGAAGAGCATCCCGTCATCCAGGCATGCAAATCGCGCAGCAGCATCTGCCAGTTGCAGGTGGCAGACTTACCGCGCTTTTTCAGCGCACTGCCCGCCACCAACCACGTCACCACGCTGATTGCCATTCCTTTAAAGGACCGCAATAACATTTTAGTCGGTGCGATAGCCCTGGTGATTGATGATGCAGATATTGATCCCGGCAGACAAGCCATGGCAGAGGCCGTATCCGGCGCCGCTGCGATAGCCATAGAAAACCAGCGCCTGATACAGGAACAGAAAGCCCTGCTGGAAGCCTTCATACAATTAATTGCCAGCGCCATCGATGCCAAAAGCCCCTATACCGGTGGCCACTGCCAGCGCGTGCCCGTGCTGACCAAACTGTTGGCCCAGGCCGCCTGCAAGGAAACCGAAGGCACGTTTGCCGGCTTCCAGCTCAACGACGCCGAATGGGAAGAACTGCACATCGCTGCCTGGCTGCATGACTGCGGCAAGGTTACCACTCCCGAATACATCGTCGACAAGGCAACCAAACTGGAAACCCTGTACGACCGCATCCATGAAATTCGCATGCGCTTTGAAGTCTTGAAACGTGATGCACAAATCGACTACTGGCAAGCAGTGGCAAATGACAGTGCCGGCAATGATGCGGCAGAACTCAAGAAAAAACTGGACGACACCATCGCCCAGCTGGATAGCGATTTTGCCTTCCTGGCGGAATGCAATGAGGGCGGCGAATTCATGGCCCCCGACAAAATCGCCCGCATACAGGGTATCGCCGGACGCCAATGGCTAAGAACCCTGTCTGATCGCATCGGCATTTCTCACGATGAAAAAGAACGCAAGAACCGCACAACAGAACCCGCACTGCCTGTGCAGGAACAACTGCTGAGCGACAAGACCGAACACATTTTCACCAGATCACCGCGCGACACGATCGCCGCAGATAATCCCTGGGGCTTCAAGGTCAAGGTGCCACAACACCTGTATAACCGTGGCGAAGTGTATAACCTGACCGTGGCACGCGGCACCCTGTCAGAAGAGGAACGCTACAAGATCAACGAACACATGATACAAACCATCATGATGCTGGAAAAGCTACCCTTCCCGCGTCACCTGGCCAAAGTGCCAGAAATTGCCGGTGGCCACCATGAAAAAATGGATGGCACCGGCTACCCAAAACGCCTGACCGGTGCAGACATGAGCATCCCCGCGCGCATGATGGCCATAGCCGACATCTTCGAAGCCCTGACAGCAGCCGACCGCCCTTACAAGAAAGGCAAAACCCTGTCAGAAGCCATCAAGATCATGAGCTTCATGAAAAAAGATCAGCATATAGACGCAGAATTGTTTGCCCTGTTTTTGAGGTCTGGCGCTTATCTCGAATACGGGAAAATTTTCATGAATCCTGAACAGATTGATGAGTTTGATATACGCGCTTACCTGTGAGCAAGGCAATAGATAAACATACCATCACGTCATTAGAGCTCATTTCATACGTACCCATACTCATTTTGCAGAGTTGCCGCGACAGGCTTTGCATCTCAATCTAAAAATGCATCCAGTGCCGCTGTCGGTTTTCCAGTGTTATCAAAAGCACCGAAGGAATAGCCTTTCCAGTTTTTATAGGCTTGCGCTTCCCAGTAGATCACTCCCAGGCCTTGGTTCTGACGGACAGAACGGACCTTGGCGATAACATCACTCAAAATGGCTTTCGCCTGCGGGTGATCCCAGGGTGCGCCGACTTCGGTCACCATGACCGGTACCTGATAACGGTCTGTCATATCATTCAAATTGGCAAGGCAGGCATTGTTTGCTGATTGCCAGGTGTGACCAGGGGCTTCCAGTGGATATGACGACGCACCGATGACATCAAACTTGCCGCCATGTTTTTTCAAACCATCAAAAATCCAGCGAAACCCTTCGTTATTATGGCAATTGGCCAGATGCACGATGACCTGGGTCGCAGGAAAAACCTGCTTGACGGCATCGTAGGCTGCTGTCGTCAACTCCGCATAATTTTTCATGTTGCCGGCAGATTTGGAAGGACGTGCACTGTCCCACAGCATGCCGTCATTGGTTTCGTTGCCGACCTGTACCCATTCGGGTGTAATGCCTGCATCACGCAGGGCAAGCAAAGTCGCCGAGGTGTGTTGCGCGATATCTGTGCGCAGTTCAGCAATACTGTGTTGACTCCATGCTGCTGGTTTGGTCTGGTGTGCCGGGTCCGCCCAGGTGTCGCTGTAATGGAAATCGATCATGATGCGCATACCGGCCTGTTTTGCCCGTTGCGCCTTGGCCAGTACATCTGGCAAGCCATTCCAGCCATCGACAGGGTTCACCCATACCCGCAAACGCACGGCATTCATGCCCTGTTCTTTTAAAGTCAGGAAAATATCCTGCCTGACGCCTGCCTTATTAAAAAATTGGTAGCCGGATGCTTCCATTTCTGACAGCCAACTAATATCTGATCCTTTGGCAAAGACTTGTGTCGCTCTTGCTTGTGTCTGTGTCTGTGCCTGACCATCAGACACATTTTTTATCTTGCCCACATCTGACAAACTTTGTGCACTGGCGTTGGTACAAACCATCAGCGCCAAACATATTACAGAAAAAAAATGATCGAATTTCATGAACTGATAAAAATGATATGAATGCAAATCTGTCAAAAAGAAAGGGCGATTTGCATCGCCCTTCTTCTCAAGCAATTACATCTTGTAAGTAAGTCCCAAATTAAAACGACGGCCAAATTCGGTCACTTCTTGTTGGTATGGATTATTTGCACTGGTATACACGACTTTCTGGTTCGTCATATTGTCGATACCAAATCGCACTTGCAACTGCGGTGTGATCTGTTTGGACAAATTCAGGGTCAGGTAAGTCTCGGCACCATTGAGTATCAACTGACCGGCAGCCCAGGTCGGATTGCGCACGAAGGCACTATGGTAGTTGGCAGAAAGCCGTGCTTCATATCCGGCTTTTTCGTACCAGACAGTGATGCCGCCATTGTGTTTCATCAAACCTTCGATAGGGAAAGGATTCACGGAAGGCATATTTTCCTTGATGTCACTTTCTGTGTAGGCATAATTACCATGCACACCTAAGCCATCAAATGGCGCAGGCAAGCCGGTAAATGCCTGCTGATACACAAGTTCCAGACCTTTGACATTGCCACCGCCACCATTCACCGAACGCGTGATCAGCGCACTGCGGCCATTGATGCTGGTCTTGTCTTCCGTAATGCCTATATAGCGTGATACCTGTTTATAGAACACGCCAGCCGATGCCAAACCACCTTTGGCAAAATACCATTGATAAGCCAGGTCCAGTTGATTCGACATCATTGGTTTCAATTCCGGATTACCGGCATTGCCTGTCAAAGGCTGTACAGGATTGGGGTCGACATTCAAATTACGTGAAGCACGCATTTCATCCAGCGGTGCACGTGACATGGCACGCGCCAAACTGAAACGTACCTGCTTTTCCTGTTTGTCGTCCATCGCAAATATCAAATTCAGGCTGGGCAATACCTCGGTATAAGAAGTGCCACCCTGCACTGGTGTCGGCGCTGCGCCACTCAATGACTGCATGCCTTCGCCAGTCTGGCTGGTATGCACGATACGCACGCCGGCATTACCGCGATACCCTGTTCCCATAACCGTACCATCAAGGTCAGCCTGCGCATAGAGTGAAGAGCTACGCTCTTTGACTTTCCAGCCCGACAGTAAATCATTCTGCGTTTGAGGGCGACCGTTAGCACTGAATACATTCGGACCAAAGGCGGCGAAAGAAGACGCATCAAAATTTTTCAATGCAATGAATGGCGCAAAACCGTCAACGCGTATGGTTTCATATGCCGAATCAGGTATCGTTCCTGTTGGGGATGCGCTCCATGTCGTTTGGTTATACGATTTTTCGCGGTCCGTAAAGCGGGCGCCAAACTTGATACGGCTTACCGCACCCCAATCAACACCACGGGCAGCATTCAGATGCAAGCCATTCAATTCATCCTTCAAGTGGCCGTCAGTATCCACATACATCGTTGGCGCACCAAATGCTGTCGGATTTCCTGAATCCTGCCCCAGGCTGTAAACCTGACGGTCATCCCCGGTAAACGACCATGTGAGTGTGCTATTGTTTTTTGCAAACAGGCGCAAGTCACGCCACTGGCTATCACGTTTCGCACGCGATGTTGATAAGTCTGTCTCTACCTTCCAGTCGCCTATCGTAAATTTGCCATTGATACCGCCAGCCACATTGCTATTGTCTTGCACCCACTTATAGTCATTGGTGGTCAGGCCGACGTCTTTTACTGTCGCGCCCACCACATAACCATTGCGGATATCGATGTTGCTGTAATTGGCTTTTTGCCAGCCATCCCAGTTACCGACATCGCCGGTCCAGTGCTGTAAACCCGGTTCATTAATGGCTGCTTTAGCATAATAAACGTCACCGGTAATCAAGGCATTGGGGCTGGCCTTCCATTCGACTTTGCCCAACAGGCTGGTACGTTTATCTGTACCGCGTTTAACATCATCACCAAAGCCCCAGGGCGTTTTATCAACCTTGCCATCGCCATTCAAATCTGCTGAATGATCTTCGTTAAAACCCCAATGTCTTATATTTTTTTGGAGCGAAGGCTGGTCCTGATAACTGAAAGCCAGCGCAACGCCCAGGGTATTATTATTGAACTGGTCGATATACACGCCACCCACACGTGGTGTTTTACTTTTTGCACCGGGGATTTGATCGCCCATAGGATAATACAAGGCGTCTGCCCTCAAAGAAATCTGGCGATCCTTGAATTTCAGTGGCTGTACTGTCTGCAAATCAATCGTTGTCGCAATACCGCCTTCTGTAATTTCAGCAGATTGTGTTTTGTAGACGGTTGCACCGCTTAAAGATTCTGACGGGAATTGTTCAAAACGCACGGCACGGGCCGGTTCAGTGGATGCCAATTCACGACCATTGAGTGTCGCGCCAATAAAGCGCGGGCCCATGCCACGCGCCACGATCTGACTTGCATTGCCACGATCCAATCCTGACGACAGGCCAGGCAGGCGTGCCAGTGATTCTGCGATGGTGGTATCCGGCAATTTACCTATATCTTCTGAAGCAATGGCTTCTATCATGCTGTTGGATGCTTCTTTGCTTGCGAGTGCATTGCGCACCGAAGCACGGATGCCACTCACCGTAACCTGTTGCACTTCATCGGTTGCTGGTTTTTCCTGGGCAAAGGCTGTGGCACTGATTGCTGGCATCACGAACAAGGCGTGAATCATCCAGCTGATTTTCTTTTGCTTCATTTTGTCTCCTGATTTTTTTATAACACTGCCGGGTTAGCGGCAGGATGTAACTCTTTCTAAGTTCCAGAGTTTTTTAACCCGCTTCATCCATCCGAATAAATAAGTCCCCTATTGATGAAATGAGTTTCAATCATCTTATTGATCGAATTCATTGCAAGCTAATGAATTATTTCGCGAATACTATGTGAAATTCATATACCTGATTTTGCAGCTATGAATTCGTTTGAAATGGTCGTACGACCACTGTTGGGAAAATGCTTAAAATTATTTAGTAGGACTTACGCGAAACCACCCCAGCTGCGTTGCAGCAACTTGCCGTACTAAAGTACTGTCTGCGTCGCTGACGCCTTGCTGGGGCGGTTTTGCGTAAGTCCTATTTAGAAATCATTTCAACGCGGGCAAATGAAAACCAATCAGCATGGCCCGGACATCCTTGCTTTCAAAGTCCGAAATCAGCGCGCACGGCGGCCTGGTTTTGGCGCGTCATCAACACGCCATTGGTGAGCGTCACCGGTGGTGGCAATTTGTTTTCTGTAATCCATTTATACATATTCATTGTCGTTTCATAGCCATGGCGTTTGGAACTGATCAGGACGCTGCCATAAAACGCAGTGGGGTTGGGTTTGGCAAATTCATTCAGGGCGGCCTTGCTGCCACCAATGCCGATACCAATCACGGCGTCGTTGCGTAATCCCCGGCCTTCGGCTGCACGTACCGTGCCCAGCACGGCTTCATCATTCAAGCCAAAGACCACCCAGTGTTTGAATCTGGTCTGTTTTGTGAACACGATGTTGGCAGCATTGAAGGCACTTTCTGTATCTGTCTTTGCCTGTGCAGCGTCGAAGACATTAGCGGCCGGAAGACCTGCTGCCTTGAGTGCATCTGCCGCACCCATCGTGCGTTGTTGCGCAGTCGGCAATTGATCAAATGCCAGACGCATAGCGCCAACTTCAGACAGCACCCATCCACGTGCCTTGATTTCATTGAGCAGACCTTGCCCAACCTGCTTGCCAATGTCGTAGCCAGAGATACCCATGTGCGGGATAGAGCTGATTGCTTTACCGCTACCGTCTATAAGTTGATCATCAACCGAGATCACTTTCAGGTTATGGCGCTTGGCCGTGCGCTCCACCGCCATACCCAGCTTGACATCTGGTGCGCAAATGACAAAACCCTGTGCCTTTTGCGCAGCAAGATTGTCAATCGCCGCCATCATTTTTTCACCATTGGGAACACCGATCTTGACCAGGGTAAAACCCTTTTCGCGGGCAGCCTGCTCTGCATAGTGCCATTCGTCCTGAAACCACGGTTCTTCTGCCTGCTTGACCAGGAAACCGATTTTTACCGGATCAGCAGCAAGTACTAGCGAACTCGCAGCAAGCGTGCAAAAAGCAGCCGTCAGCGCACTGCCAAGCAGACGGGACCAGATAGTTCGTGCCTTGTGTTTTTTCATGATTGTCTCTTATTTATTTTTTAAATTTTTTGAATCACTGAAGCACTACCCTTGTCACCATCATCAGAAAGCATATCAGGCACGCCAATAACAGTAGTCATCGGCATGCCTCGATAATTTACTTAGTACTCAAACGCAATTGATAGACAGGGATAACACGCAAATTGCGCAGGCTTGCGATTTGCGTCTGTCCATCAAACTGAGGGCGGTGCTCTTTGGGTAAATAAATCGGAGCATCAGAGCGCAATGGCAACACGTTCAGCGTCAGCCCCTGATCCAGGGACGCACCGAGCGACTTCAAATTGATTTGCCATTTCTGGCCGTTGTAGTACCAGTCATCCAGCATACGGGTGCCAGAAAACAATCGTCCGATATCACCTACAAAATCAATTTCCAGCAAGGCATCATCCAAACCTTTTAGTTGTGCTTTTGGTGCCGATATCTGCCAGGTCGCAGCATGACTGAAATGTTCAGGAATGGGCTGCATGGCTGCCTTGGCCAGGCCACCTATCATTACCGCTGGCATTTTTCGTGCTGCCCTGGTCTGCTTGATACTGACATCAGCATTCAATTTTGGAAAATGCGCTTCAAATACCTGAAACACACCGTCATTCGCTACGGCAGTCAGTGCCTGATTGGCTGCAGGTTTTTTGGCAAGAGCGGGGTAAATCGCTACCCTGAAATTTTCCTGTCCGGCAGACCGCAACTGCAAGCTGCCCGCATCAAAATAGGCATCCTGTTCACTCATGACCAGGCG
Source organism: Undibacterium sp. Ji49W (assembly GCF_049340205.1). NCBI lineage: Bacteria > Pseudomonadati > Pseudomonadota > Betaproteobacteria > Burkholderiales > Oxalobacteraceae > Undibacterium > Undibacterium sp. Ji49W. The sequence continues at coordinate 143,759 of NZ_JBMPOW010000008.1, forward strand.
ACGCTGACCACCCAGCACGCCAATACTCAATTGCTGCACCTGTTCTGGTGCCAATACCAGAATCGTCACTGGCTTGGAGCCGGGGCGATTGATCGTCAGCGTTGATGATGTTCCTGGTGTGATCTTATCGAGAACAATGCGATTAGCTTGCTTGCTCAACCTGGCAGATGGGGCATTCAGGTATGCTGCCACATCAGCATTAAACGCCAGTTCCACAGGTATGCCCCTGGCGGCAGAAAACACATACAGCACGCCATCTTTGCCATTGTCCAGCCGGGCTACCGGCTGCGCTGTGGCGTAGTTCAACAGCGTGCCATCAAGATCAAAATTAATCGGCCAGATGAAATAACTGCCGTCGGCCACGTCAACACCCTGCTGCGGGAAAACCAGTGTTTCATGCGGCAACTTGACAGAAAACTGCAAGCCGGATTGCAAGGGCATCGCATATTGGCGCACATGGTTGTTCACGAACAGGAAAGCGCTATCGCCCTTGCTTCTTACCGAGAAACGTGGGGTAGTCAATTCCTGCGCTGATGCAGGCACCAGTTCCGGCTTGCGTACTGTCATCGGTGCCAGGCGGGCGCCGAAATCATGCAAGAAATAATGGAATGGGCGCAAGCGCGTCAGTACAGGCCGTTGCTGGCCATCAGGCCCCAGAGGCGCATTAAAGTCATAGGTAATCTTTGGCGTATCGTTGTAGCCGCCACTGAGCGTGCTTTCTTCCATCGATGGCTGGCTGACAGGGTTGCGCCCGCCGTGATACATGTAGTAGCCCATCAGGTTCACACCAGAACCCAGCTGCACCGGCAACATGGATGCAATATCGTCTGGCGACACCAGGGTGCGGCGGCGATACATGGCGGGCAGGCCTGCGCCATATTCGGCACCCAGGAAAGGCGTGAGTGCGATGTCGGTTTCTGCGGTACCAGGCGCTGTGGCTGCTGTTTGCGCGCCCAGATCACCACTGACACGGCTATCAAAACGGAAAGCATACGTTTCCTTGGGCGGTAATTCCTTGGTGCTGACGCCCCAGGGTTCATCCGGGTAACCACCAAATACCGGCGTTACTTCCCCCGACGGATAAACGGTACCATCCCAGCCTGTCACCGTATATAAGGGAACATCCATCCCCGCTTTCAGCGCCAGGCGTTTGAGTGCCAGGATATGCCCCTCCCCTTCGCCAGGCCCACGCAAATTGTATTCGTTTTCCAGCTGGACACCGATGACAGGGCCACCGTTTTTCCACAACTGTCCTTGTACCTGCTGCCCGATCTGTGCATACAGACGTTCGACAAATTGCATGTATTGCGGGTCATCCCCACGCGTTGGCATGGCATCTACAACCCAGTCTGGTATGCCGCCAAAACGGGCCTCTGCATGTGCCCATGGGCCAACACGCACGACGACATTCAAACCAACTTTGCCGCACAATTCAATAAAGTGCCGCAAATCGCGGTTACCCTTCCAGTTGAACTGGCCTTCACGCTCTTCATGATGATTCCAGATCACATAGCTGGCGACGATATCAATGCCGGATGATTTCATCTTGCGCAATTCGGCTTCCCAACTGGCTGCCGGGCTGCGTGAATAATGGAACTCCCCCATCACGGGCAACCAGGCTTGGCCGTTGCGCGTCAGGTACTGATTGTTTGCACCCAGACGTTCGCCCGCAGGGGATACTGCCGTACCCATTTTAAGATGACCTGATACCGGATCCGGCGTCAAACCGCTGGCATCTATCTTCAACAAACTAGCCGCTTGTGCCTGTGAACATGCCAGCCAGAGTGTGCACAAGGCAAGCGCAATTTTTGTTCGCTTGCCAGCTTTGGAAAATGTTTTTTTGACTTCGTTTTGTCTCGTATTATTTTGCATTACCATTTCCTGGTTGTTGTCGTTGTTATCGTTGCTACTACCGTTATCGTCGTTATTTTAGGTATTGATGCGTATGTACCAAGCCATTGAAAAGCCCTGGTAAATACAGTCGTCAGCGCACCAACTACCACTTCCTGAGCAGTCGATACATAATCAACTTGATGATTTTCATGACGAAATAACGTAATTATTGAAGTAATGAGTGTATGGCGGCAGGTCCAATTCAAAATATGAATAAACTACGACTAAGTATATGAATTTGGAATATCAATACCAGATACAAATATAATATCTGCATGTATTTCCGGACAACACATTATGAATATGGCTGCCCCCTTTGCTTAAAAAACCACCTTATGTAAATCAATCAGTCCTAAAATCGCGAGAAGGATAAGCTAAATTTCAAGCTATATTGCAAAGTTGAAACGGCAAGCTGAATGGCAAGCTGAATTGCAAGCTTAAACACAGACACAGATCAAGCTCAGATCAAAACCTGTCGTCATGCATTGATACCTTAGTTGTTCCTCAACAATCTGATCTGAAGGGATTGGCGTGAAAGCAATGTTGACCGTTTTGGCAATTTTGTTAACACTGGGATTGTGCGCGGCTGTCAGGGCCCAAACCCCATTGCATATTGCGCGTATTGAAAAAATACCAGATCAGTTCGTCGGCGGTGAAATTCTCAGGGTCGTCTACAAACGCCTGAATATTCCTATGGAACTGGTTGATCGCCCGGCAAAAAGAGCACTCATGGAATCAAGCGCTGGTGTACTGGATGGCGAAGTACAAAGAAACATCCATGTCGAAAGCCAATACACCACGCTGAAGGCAGTGCATCCCGCCATCAACTATATTGAGCCCTCTGTATTCTCAGCGAAATATCAATTCGAGGTCAAAGCCTGGGACGACATCAAGGACTATCGTATCGGCATCGTACGAGGAGTTGGCACATCAGAAGATGGCACCAGGGGGATGAAAAGCGTGTACATGGCAAACAACCTCGAACAACTCATGATCATGCTGTCAGAAAATCGCATGGATGTTGCCGTATCAGACGCGTTTAGTGGTATGGTTGCAATCAAAAAACTACACTTGGAAAACAAAATCCACTTACTGACACCACCTCTACAAAAAATCGAGATTTATCATTTTCTGCACGAAAAACATAAAGACCTGATACCCAAAGTCGAGCAGGTCATCAGAAGCATGCAAGCCAGCGGCGAACTGGAAAAATTGCGTAAACAAATTACCGAACAATACCTGAGCCAGACAGATACACATCCATAATCACTTATTCAGCCCAACAATGAAAAAAAGCATAAAAATCAGCCTCGCTATTGTAGTCATCCTGGCCATCACTATCTACACCCAAATCACCATCTTTGTCGTGCCGCCGATTGGCTTGCTGCCCGAGGGCAAGACCGTCATCATCACCCGCTTTGAAAAAACCGCATTCATTGACAGCCCCGATGCCATGTGCGAAAGAATACAGGATGGCGTCAGCCTGTTTTGCCGCGGCATGATGATGGGTAGCGTCATCAAAAATTCCAAAATCCTCTTGCGCCTGCCTTATAGCCCATGGCTGTACAGTATATCCACCGGTGGTAAAACCTACGACCGCTAGCAGCCTAGATATGCCACAGGTAAGTGGAACCGAAGGCTATGCAGAAGCCGCTGATTTCCTGATCGATAAATGGCAGGCAATTTCTTTCGCCGACCAACATGCGCCGGTCATGCATCTGATACCGGTAAAGCCATGCAAGGTTCTTGATGTGGGTGCAGGCATAGGAACCGACGCTGCCGCACTTGCCGCCATGGCCCACACGGTCATCGCCGTTGAACCAATAAAAGAATTCCGCAACGCTGGTATCGCCCTGCATGACTCAGACCATATCGAATGGCTGGATGACAGCCTGCCTGATTTATCGATAGTGTGCGAGAGGAATGAGCGCTTCGACCTGATCATGCTCAGCGCAGTATGGATGCATCTGGACGAGCAACAGCGGACACAGGCCATGCCCAAACTGGCATCGCTATTGAATGAATCCGGCCTGTTGATCATGTCCCTCAGACACGGCCCCGTTCCACATGGGCGGCGCATGTTTGAGGTGTCTGCGGTAGAGACCATACAGCTCGCCGCCGCTGAAGGACTGGAGACGATACTGAATGTGCGGACGGAGTCTGTTCAGGAAGGGAATCGGAATAGTGGGGTGATGTGGACGCGGTTGGGGTTTTTTAAGTCTTGCTGACTGGAATAAAATCGGACAGCATGAGCTTGCCAAATTCTTCAAGCAAGGCTTTTTCGGCATTCATAAAAGCACTGTCAAGAACACTGGTGACTGCCTGTTCTACCGGACAATCAGGGTGATCATCTGCTGCACCAATGGCGTAAATTGCTGGGCGGTCAAGTGCCAGATAGATGTCAAACACACTGACTTTCTTCAGATCCACAATGATTTCCCAGCCACCGCCTCTCCCCTGCGTGGAGCGTACATAGCCAGCATTTCTCAAACCCGACATGGTGCGTCTTACGACGACCGGATTGGTTTTGAGCATTCTCGCAATGTCTTCTGAGGTAGCAGCCCCCTGCCGACCATAGATATGTATCAGCACATGTAGCATGCGCGCCAGTCGGTAATCGAGTCTCATTTTTTTGTCCATGCCAATAAATTGATACGATATCGTAACATATGGAGTTGCGATAAATTTTTTTGCGTGATATCGTAACTTCAAATATTGCAATATAAGGAAATTACTGTGCCGTTTCCCAGCACGAATGAAAATGCAGTGCAATTACCACACCTTTTGGAGTGCTTATGACTAACTTGACATATCGCCAGGTGCAAGCGAATGGCATCACAATGAATGTTGCAGAACAGGGTGAGGGGCCACTTGTTTTGTTGTGCCATGGTTTTCCTGAGACGTCTTATGCCTGGCGGCACCAGATTCCGGCACTGGCGGCTGCCGGATATCACGTTGTCGCACCGGACCTTCGTGGCTATGGTGGATCAGACAAGCCAGCCAGAGTAGATCAATATACCTTGATGCATCTGGTGGGCGATATGGTCGGGCTTCTCGAAACCCTTGGTGCTAAAGACGCCGTGATCGTTGGAAATGACTGGGGAGCGACACTGGCATGGCAGGCAGCACTGATGAGACCCGACCGTTTTCGTGGCGTGGTTGGAATCGGCGTGCCGCTGATGGGACAGCCACCCATGCCACCGACTAAATTATTTCCACAAACGGCCGGGGAACTGTTTTATACCCTGTACTTTCAGGATGAAGGCGTGGCAGAGAAGGAATTTGAAAAAGACATCGCAATCAGCTTACGTAAAATACTCTGCACAGCATCCGCCACAGCAAGAAGTGATGAGCCAGGACAGACCGCAGCTAATCCCTTCAGTATGGTTTCGCGTGCCAATGGCTTACTTGCATCACTGCCTTTATCTCTGAATTTACCGACATGGCTCTCACAAGCTGATCTGGATGAATATGTCAAAGCGTACGCCATCAGCGGCTTTCGGGGCGGTTTGAATTTTTACAGAAATCTGGATAGAAACTGGGAATTACAATCTGCATTGACGGGCATGCGGGTAAATGTACCTGCATTATATATCGCAGGTGAGGCAGATCCAGGTTTGAGCATGCCAGGCATGGAAGAGATAATCGCAAACATGCCTGCAATGGCACCTATGTTACGCGATTGTATAAGGATACCTGGGTGTGGCCATTGGGTGCCACAAGAAAAACCTGAGGTCGTCAATAAAGCGATTATTGATTTTTTGCGTAAGCTTTAAATAGCAAAAATTTCCACTTTTCGCCATTACAGCTCACAAAAACAATGCTCGCTGTAAAACTGGTTCAGATCTAATATCTTCCAGTTTTGCAGCGAGTATCGCTTCAAATCCTGCAAAAATCATTTCAGATGTAACTACTACACCACCCCCGCCCTCCCCAACATCGCATGCAACAACACATTGCACCCCGCCTCCAGGTGTTCTGACTTCGCATCTTCAATTTCATTGTGGCTGATACCATCCTTGCAGGGTACAAAGATCATGCCTGATGGAGCCAGTCTGGCGGTGTAGATGGCGTCGTGACCCGCGCCTGATACTACGTCCATGGTGCTGTAGCCCAGGGTGGCTGTGGCTTCGCGTACGGCGTTGACGCAGTCTGGGTGGAAGGGGCATGGGGGGTAGTAGGAGACGCGTTCTACACTGATGCTCAGGCCACTGTCCTTGCTGGTTTTATCGACGAAGGCGAGGATTTCATTGTGCATGGTGTCGAGCAGTTCGGACGACACGTTGCGCAGGTCTATGCTGAATTTGACTTCGCCGGGGATGACGTTGCGGCTGTTGGGGAATACCTGCACCATGCCTACCGTGCCACGGCCATAGGGCGGGTAGCGGTTACCGATGTTGACGACTTCCTGCATGATTTTGGTGGAGATTTGCAGAGCGTCTTTGCGCAGGGCCATGGGTGTGGGGCCTGCGTGGGCTTCCATGCCGGTGACGATGCAGTCATACCAGGACAAACCAAGCACACCGGGGACGACGCCGATGACCTTGTCGGCATCTTCTAGCACCGGGCCTTGTTCTATATGGGTTTCGAAGTAGGCGCCTATTGGGTGCTGGCCTGGTACTTCTGTGCCTTTGTAGCCTATGCGTTCGAGTTCATCGCCTACGGTTTTGCCTTCGGTGTCTTTGGCGGCATAGGCTGTTTCCAGCGAAAATGCGCCGCAGAATACGCCTGAGCCCATCATGACGGGGACGAAGCGTGAGCCTTCTTCATTGGTCCAGAAGGCGACTTCGATTGGTGCTTCGGTTTCTATGTTGTGGTCGTTGAGGGTGCGCACGACTTCCAGCGCGGCCAGCACGCCGTAGTTGCCGTCGAACTTGCCACCGGTGGGCTGGGTGTCGATATGGCTGCCGGACATGATGGGTGGCAGCGCCGGGTTCTTGCCTGCCCTGCGCATGAAAACATTGCCTATCTGGTCTATGGTGACGGTAAGGCCCGCCTGTTTGGCCCAGGAGACGACGAGGTCACGCCCCTGTTTGTCGAGATCAGTCAGGGCCAGGCGTTTGACGCCACCTTTTTGTGTTGCACCGATTTGTGCCAGTTCCATCAGCGATGCCCAGAGACGGTCACCGTTTATGCGTAAATCCTTGCGTAGATTTGCGGTAGTCATATAAATCTTTCTTGATAATTTTTTATGCGCGCATTTTATTCAGCGCATGAAACATGGGTGAGAAGGATGGGCGTTTGATATAGCGCCCTGCTCCCATCTCTGCCATTAATTCACCTTGTTTGAACACCAGTTTGCCACCGCTGATGGTGTGCGTTGGTATGCCTTTGACCTGGCGCCCTTCAAAGACATTGAAGTCGCCTTTGGAGAATTGTGTTTTGACGGACAAGGTCTTGGTGCCTGCGGCATCCCACAGGACGATGTCGGCATCTGCGCCTTCTGCAATCACGCCTTTGCGCGGGTAGATATTGAAAATCTGTGCGCAGTTGGCAGAGGTGACCTTGACGAATTCTGAGGGTGTCAGGCGGCCAGTATTGACGCCTGCATCCCACAGTACCATCATGCGTTCTTCTATGCCGCCACAGCCGTTTGGTATCTTGGTGAAGTCGTCCTTGCCGGCGGCTTTTTGGGCAGCGCAGAAGGTGCAGTGGTCAGTGGCTGTAGTATGCAGGTTGCCGCCTTGCAGACCTTGCCACAAGGCTTCCTGATGCTGGCTGCTGCGGAAAGGTGGGCTCATCACATGGCCTGCGGCCTGGACGAAGTCTTTATTTTTGTAAACGCTGTCATCGACGACCAGATGACCTGCCAGCACTTCGCCAAACACGCGCTGGCCGTGGGCACGGGCACGGGTGATGGCATCAAGTGATTCGGCACAGGATACGTGGACGATGTACAGCGGCGTGTTGATGACATTGGCGATGGCAATGGCGCGCTGTGCGGCTTCACCTTCGACTACAGGTGGACGTGACAGCGGGTGTGCCTCTGGCCCGGTCTTGCCTTGCTTGAGCATTTCTTGCTGCAAGAGAAAAACCAGCTCACCGTTTTCTGCATGCACGGTGGGCATGGCACCCAGCTCTACGGCGCGGGCGAAACTTTTTACCAGAATTTCATCATCAGCCATGATGGCATTTTTATAGGCCATGAAATGCTTGAAGCTGTTTACGCCATGTTCGTTGACGAGCTTACCCATGTCGGCATGGACGGTGTCATCCCACCAGGTGACAGCGACGTGAAAGGAGTAATCACCGGCAGATTTTTCTGCCCAGCCACGCCAGGTATTGAAGGCTTCCATCAGGCTTTGTTGCGGGTTGGGGATGACGAAGTCGATGATGCTGGTTGTACCGCCCGCCAGGCCAGCGGCAGTACCGGTAAAGAAATCATCTTGCGTGACCGTGCCCATGAAGGGCAATTGCATGTGGGTGTGCGGGTCTATGCCGCCGGGCATGACGTAAAGCCCACCAGCGTCGATGATTTCTGCACCCGCAGGTGCGTCGAGATTGTCGCCGACGGCGATGATTTTGCCGTTGTCGCAGAGGACATCGGCTTTAAATTCGCGGTCTGCGTTGACGACAGTGCCGCCGCGTATCAGGATGGTCATGGCAGTTCCTTCATTAATTCATTGGGTGTGTAAATCACAGGAGTCGTTTCTCGTAGGTTGGGCATCGCTTTATCTGCCCAACACTCGACGTTAAAAAACGTATACGTTAATTGAAGCCCAGTGTTGGGCAGATAAAGCGTTGCCCAACCTACGCATTCGCCAACATCATCCTTCAACACCTACTCCGCTATTTTGCACATTCAAACCTTCTTACCATTCATCAAACCCATATACACAATACCGGACAAGGCAAGACCGACGAACCAGGCGTAGGTGTAGATGGTTTTTAATACTTCTGGAATAGCCGGGAAGCTGGCAGGGAAAGCCGCGTTCAAAAAACCCGGGATATTCGGCAAGACGCCGATCACAAAAGCGATCACGGCGGCCATGTTCCAGCCATTTTTATAGCTGTACTTGCCTTCATCCTGATACAGCGCGTTGACATCAATGTCTGTCTTGCGGATGAAGTAATAATCAATGATCAGAATACCGGCGATGGGGCCCAGCAAGGCGGAATAGCCTATCAACCAGGTGAAGATATAGCCCTGGGTAGATTCCAAAATCTTCCACGGCATCATGATGAGGGCGATGGATGCGGTGATGTAGCCACCGGTTTTATACGAGATCAGCTTGGGGTTCAGGGCAGAGAAATCATACGCCGGGCCGACCAGGTTGGCGGCCAGGTTGACGGATACCGTGTCTATCAGCAAGATCAACAAGGCGATCAATACAGCAATGCCTGTCATGCGGCTGGCCAGATCTACCGGGTCCCACAGAGCTTTGCCGTACAGGACTACCGTGGCAGAAGTAACGATCACTGCCAGCAGCGCCAACAAACCCATGGGGGCTGGCAAGCCTATGGTCTGGCCGAGGATCTGGTCTTTTTGTGATTTGGCGAAACGGGTAAAGTCGGGGATATTCAAGGCCAGCGTAGCCCAGAAGCCGACCATGGCTGTCAGTGAAGGCCAGAAGGTACTCCAGAACTGCCCGGCTTTTTTACCACCTTCGACAAATTGCGATGGTTGGTCCAGCAGAGGGCCAAAGCCGCCAGCCTTGTTATAGACCCAGCCCAGCAGGACGAAACAGATAAGTATTTTAAGTGGCGCGGTATAAGTTTCCAGCTTGCGGATGGATTCCATGCCGTGGAAGATATACCAGAACTGTATAGCCCAGAAAATCAGGAAACAGACCAGTTGCGCTGCGTTAATGCCCAGACCGGCAATATTGTCGCCACCGAGAGGATGACCGATCAACACCCCACCCAGGGTATAAATCATTTGTCCGCCAAACCAGGTTTGTATGCCATACCAGCCACAGGCAACAATGGCACGCATCAGGGCAGGCAGACGTGCACCACGCACGCCAAAGGAAGTACGCGCCAGCACGGCATAGGGAATGCCGTATTTGGCACCGGCATGGCCTATCAGCAACATGGGAACGAGCACGATGGCATTGGCAATAAACACGGTCACTACTGCCTGGTAACCCGACATGCCACCTTCGATAAGGCTGGCTGCCAGGGTATAGGCCGGAATACACATGACCATACCCACCCACAAAGCGGCAAAGTGATACCAGCGCCAGGTGCGCTGTGCTTCTGAAGTAGGTGCTAAATCTTCATTCCAAAGTTGCCCGCTTTGTGTCTGCATATACTCTTCTCCAGGTGGAATATTCGAAAAAATTTCAGGTACAAAAGCTGTAGCAAACTTTATTCCAGATACTGATGATTTGCAAAATATCCCCTCCCCTTCAAGGGGAGGGTTAGAGTGGGGATGGGTTTCGGTAAAATTAAAGAATCCTACGTTTGCTGAAGAACCCCATCCCAACCTCCCACTGCGCAGCTTGCAGGCTGCTTAGATTCTGTCGGCGCAAAGCATGCTTTGCGAAACCCCGACATCATCCCCTTGAAGCGGAAGGAGTCTAAGTATCCAGATTACTCAATCTGACAGAATTTATACCCCCACTCCCCTCTAAGTACAAGCAATTATTTCAACACAGCACGCGGGTTGCGTGGGTCTTGCGTCCAGTTCATATAGGGCTTGCCAGTTGCCTGGGGCACCATGGTGATGCACTGTTCTACCGGGCAGGTGATCTGGCAGAGGTTGCAGCCTACGCATTCTTCCTTGATGACTTCGTATTTGCGGGTGCCATTGTCGGCGATCAGTTGTGCGATGGACTGGTGCGATGTGTCTTCACAGGCGATGTAACAGCGGCCGCATTGTATGCACTTGTCCTGGTCGATCTCGGCAATGACGGCATAGTTCATGTCCAGGTATTTCCAGTCTGTCGTATTGGCGACGGCTTTACCGGCAAAGTCACTAATGCGCTCATAGCCTTTTTCATCCATCCAGCGGGACAGGCCATCTGTCATTTCCTTGACGATGCGGAAACCATGCAGCATGGCAGCAGTACAGACCTGCACCGAGCCTGCACCCAGCGCCAGAAACTCTGCCGCATCGCGCCAGTTGCCTATGCCGCCTATGCCCGAGATGGGCAAGCCTTTGGTGGCCGGGTCACGGGCGATTTCTGCCACCATGTTCAAAGCGATAGGCTTGACTGCGCTACCGCAGTAACCGCCATGCGTGCTTTGCGTGCCGACGATGGGGCGGGCGATCATCTGGTCCAGATCGATAGACGTGATGGAGTTGATGGTGTTGATCAGCGATACCGCATCTGCGCCGCCATTGAAGGCAGCACGGGCTGGCACGCGCACATCGGTGATGTTGGGTGTGAGTTTGACGATGACGGGCAGTGAGCAATACTTCTTGCACCAGCGCGTGATCATTTCCACATATTCTGGCACCTGGCCTACGGCTGCACCCATGCCGCGCTCCGGCATACCATGCGGGCAGCCGAAGTTGAGTTCTATGCCATCTGCACCGGTAGCTTCTACCAGTGGCAGGATGCGCGCCCAGCTTTCTTCTTCGCAGGGGTACATCAAGGACACGATCATGGCGCGATCTGGCCAGTCTTTTTTTACTTGCGTGATTTCGCGCAGGTTGATTTCAAGGCTGCGGTCGGTGATCAGTTCGATATTATTAAAGCCGATGACTTCACGGTTCTTGCCAAAATGGGCGGAGTAACGAGAAGAGACGTTGACTGGTGGTGGATCTTCGCCCAGGGTTTTCCAGACGACGCCGCCCCAGCCTGCTTCAAAAGCGCGGATGACGTTGTAGGCCTTGTCGGTCGGTGGTGCAGAAGCCAGCCAGAATGGGTTCGGTGCCTTGATACCGGCAAAGTTAATCGAGAGGTCAGCCATATTACACCTTCGCTTTCAAATCATTATCAATCGCCAGCGCTGCCAGCTTGCCATGTTGGACTGCCTGTACGGTCAGGTCCTGCCCGTCGGCGATGCAATCGCCACCAGCATAAATGCCGGATACGCTGGTGCGATACTGCGCATCCACATGGATTTTGTCATTCTGTTTTTGCAGGTCTTTTGCCAGATCATCAGACAGGCTGTTGTTGTCCATGCTTTGGCCGATGGCCTTGAAAATGGCTTGTGCGGGGATGTCGATAGTGGCGCCGCTGGCTTGCAATTTGCCGCCCACTTCTTTGGTGCGGGCAAAGCGCATGCCGCTGACCTTGCCTTCGGCATCACGCAAGACTTCTTGCGGTTGCGCCCAGGTGACAATGCGCACCTGGTTGGCTTTGGCGATGTCCTGTTCATGATGGGTGGCAGACATATGTTCTGCACCACGGCGGTACACCAGCGTAACCTGCTCTGCACCAAGGCGGGCGATTTGCACTGCCATATCGATAGCGGTATTACCCGCACCGATGACCACGCATTGTTTAGGCACGGGCAATTTGCTCAGGTCTTCTGCCTGACGCAGCTCGGCAATGTAATCTACCGCTGCCATCAGGCCAGGTGCATCTTCACCTGTCAGGCCCAACTGGCGGCTGGCACCAAGACCCAAGCCAAGGAAGACGGCATCATAATCACGGCGCAAATCTGCCAGGTGCAGGTTTTGACCCAGTACCTGTTCATGCTTGACGGTGATGCCGCCAATTTGCAGCAAGAATTCAACTTCGCGCTGGGCACTGTCTTCTGTCAGTTTGTATTTGGCGATACCGTATTCATTGAGGCCACCGGATTTCTGCTTTGCTTCAAAAATCACGACATCATGGCCTAATGTTGCCAGCCTGTGCGCACAGGATAAACCTGCCGGGCCACCACCAACGATGGCGATTTTTTTACCAGTGCTGGCTGCGCGCTGGAAAGGATGTTGTTCGAATTTGGCATTGTCGAGTGCAAAGCGTTGCAGCAGACCGATCTTGACTGGTGCACCTTCTGCATCATGATTGCGCACACAGGCATGCTCACACAAAATCTCGGTCGGGCAAACGCGTGAGCAACTTGCACCGAGTATGTTTTGATCAAGAATGACTTTGGCCGCACCATTGATATTGCCGACAGCAATATTCTGGATGAAACTGGGTACGTCAATTTCTGACGGACAGATGCGTGTGCAGGGAGCGTCGTAACAATAGAGGCAGCGGTCACTTTCTATCGCTGCCTGGCGCTTGTTCAGTGCCGGATTCAAATCAGTGAAATGCGAACGCAGCGTTTCCTGACTTTCTTCTGCCTGGGGTAAATGCTTAAGGGCTTCCAACATGGTGGCTCCAATCGATCTCTAATTACTAAATTCGTTTTTACTGCATTTATCTAAGCAAGTTTCGTGACAGCTAAACCTCTCAAAAAACTTACGCAATTGGTGCAGAATTGGTGCAGGCTTGCGTAAGTTGCTCTCTATTTATTTTGTGGGAAGGAGAACTCCGCACCTTTACTGATGCTGTCTGGCCAGCGCTGCATGACGGCTTTGACGCGTGTATAAAAGCGCACGCCTTCTGGCCCATAGATGTGATGATCACCGAACAGGCTGCGCTTCCAGCCACCAAAACTATGGAAGGCCATAGGCACAGGCAAAGGTACGTTCACGCCGACCATGCCGACCTGTATCATGCGCACGAATTCACGCGCCGTGCCGCCATCGCGGGTGAATACCGCAACGCCATTGCCGTATTCATGCTTGTTGATGAGGTCTGCCGCCGCTGCCATATCTGGCACACGCACTACGCACAGGACCGGGCCAAAAATTTCCTGCTTGTAGACGGTCATTTCTGGCGTGACGTGATCGAACAGACTACCACCGCAGAAGAAACCTTCTTCGTGACCTGGCACGGTAAAGTTACGGCCGTCAACGACCAATTTTGCGCCTTCTGCCACGCCTTCGCCGATCAGGCTTTCTATGCGTTCTTTGGCGGCATGGGTAATGACCGGGCCCATTTCTGCATCCGGTGCCAGACCGTTATTGATCTTGAGAGATTTAACACGTGCTGCCATGGCGTCAACCAGGGCATCTGCGGCAGAACCAACGGCAACTGCGACCGAGATGGCCATGCAGCGTTCACCGGCAGAGCCATAGGCTGCGCCCATGAGTGCATCGACTGCCATGTCCAAATCAGCATCTGGCATGACAACCATGTGATTTTTTGCGCCGCCCAGTGCCTGCACGCGCTTGCCATTGGCACAGCCACGGGCATAAATTGCCTGCGCAATTGGGGTGGAACCGACGAAGCTGATGGCCTGTACTTCAGGATGATCAAGCAGCGCATCGACGACCGTTTTATCACCTTGCACGACATTGAAAACACCGTCAGGTAAACCAGCTTGCTTGAGTAGTTTTGCATGTAGCAAGGATGCGGATGGATCACGCTCGGACGGTTTCAACACAAAAGTATTGCCACATGCAATAGCGATAGGGAACATCCACATCGGCACCATGACGGGGAAGTTGAATGGCGTGATACCGGCGACTACACCCAACGGCTGGCGCATGCTGCAGGCATCAATGCCACGGGCGATCTGTTCGGAATATTCGCCCTTCAACAGTTGTGGTATGCCAATGGCAAATTCCACCACTTCTATACCACGTGCGACTTCACCTTTGGCATCTGCCAGGGTCTTGCCGTGTTCCTGCGTCAGCAAATTCGCAAATTCATCGGTGTGCTGTTGCAGCAGGTTCAGGTAAGCCATGAGCACGCGGGCGCGTGACAGGGCAGGCGTATTTGACCACGATGGAAATGCCTTGCAGGCGGCGGCCACGGCCATGTCCACGTCTTGCGTGGTGCCCAGTGCGACCTGTCCCTGTACGGAACCCAGTGCCGGATTATAGATATCGGCATAGCGTGGCTGCACGCTTTGATGCAGTTCGCCGTTGATGTAATGATTGACTTGATAGTGGGTCATGATGGTCGCCAGGTTAATCCAGGTGTTTCAGAATGTCGTGCAATTTGCCGAACAGTTGATCGATATGTTTTTTCTCCAGTATCAATGGAGGTGACATGGCGATGATGTCGCCGGTTGTGCGTACCAGCACACCTTCAGCAAAGGCTTTTTTGTAGGCTGCCATGGCGCGTGCACCGACCTTGCCTGGCATGGATTCGAGCTCTATCGCACCGATCAGGCCGACATTGCGCAAATCTATGACGTGTGGCAAACCCTTCAATGAATGCAGGCCATCTTCCCAATAGGCGGTCATGCTTTGTGCGTGTTCCAGTATTTTTTCTTCCTTGAAGACTTTCAGCGACGCCAGGCTGGCAGCAACCGCCAGGGGGTGTCCGGAATAAGTGTAACCATGGAACAGTTCTATACCTGCCGGGCCATCCATCAGTGAATCGTAAATCTTTTGGTGACTGAATACAGCGCCCATAGGTACCACACCATTGGTCAGGCCTTTTGCTGTGGTCATCAGGTCTGGTATAACGCCAAAGAAATCAGAGGCAAATGGCGTCGCCATGCGGCCAAAGCCGGTGATGACTTCATCAAATATCAACAGTATGCCGTGTTTGTCGCACAGTTCACGCAGGCGTTTCAGATAGCCTTTTGATGGCAGGATAACGCCAGCGGAACCAGCCAGTGGTTCAACGATGACGGCAGCGATGGTGGAGATATCGTGCAGGGTAATCAGGCGTTCGAGTTCATCTGCGAGGTGGGTGCCGTATTCTGGCAAGCCACGGGTGAAGGCATTTTTTTCCAGGTTGTGCGTGTGCGGCAGGTAATCAACACCGGCCAGCAAGGTACCAAACTGCTTGCGGTTGGCTGGCAAACCGCCGAGTGACATGCCGCCGAAGCCAACACCGTGATAAGCACGCTCACGGCTGATGAAGCGGGTACGCTGTGCTTCGCCACGGCTGCGATGGTAAGCCAGTACCATTTTCATGGCCGTATCGACGGCTTCCGAGCCGGAATTGGTGTAAAACACCTGGCCGAACTTGTTGCCGCTATAGGCTATCAACTGTTCTGCCAGCTCGAAAGCTTGCGGGTGACCGATCTGGAAAGCCGGTGCATAATCCAGTGTCGCCACGGCATCTTGTACCGCTTTCACCACAGTCGGGTGGGAATGTCCCAGCGGCACGCACCACAGGCCTGCCGTACCGTCGAGTATCTCGCGGCCGTTCTGGTCGCGGTAGTACATGCCAGAGGCAGACGCCACCAGACGCGGTGCTTCTTTATAGTCACGGTTAGCCGTGAAAGGCATCCAGTAGGAATTGAGTTGTTGTTTGCTGAGCATGGGCTTCTCCTGAAAACAATTTACCAAGTGGTAAAAATATGCTGAAATGCTAAATAAGCATATGCAGTAATGACATATACAGCCAGTTTAATTTCATCCAACCGTATTGGTAGCCAAGGCAACACAGTTACGTTGGAACTTGCAAAAAACCGCCCCAGCTGCGTCACAGCTCCCGTATTTGGGAAATTCGGTACTATTCGTACTGTCTTCGTCGCTGTTTCTTGCTGGGACGATTTTGTGCAAGTTCCATTAGATTGAGTATGCTCAGCGAGGAGTAAAAGCATGGACGCCGTAAAAGAACAGCAGGCAGTAGAACAAAGCCCGGTCTGGCCGCAACTGGCGCTGGAGCGTAGCCGTCAGGCCAGTCTGGTCGACCAGATTGTGCAGGAGGTAACGCGGCTGGTACGCCAGAATCACTTGCCGCTGGGCAGCAAGATGCCTTCCGTGCGTCAGTTTGCCAAATGCAATGCAGTCAGCACCTTTACAGTTGTGGAATCTTACGAGCGGCTGATTACCCTGGGCTTGCTCAGCTCTCGCCGTGGTTCTGGCTATTTTGTCACCAAACCGGCCTGTACACCACAGCCGCTGGCGCATGTGGCGGTACCCAGCGCGTTGGATGCGTTGAGCCCGGATTTGTATTCTGGCGTATCCAGTGCCCTGCCGGTGGGTTCAGGCTGGTTGCCGCCAGAATGGTATGGCGATGATATTTTGTTGGATGCCCTGAAACAGTCGATGCGCATCCCTACCCAGCGCCTGCGCGGTTATGGCAACCCTCTGGGTTTCCCCAGCCTGCGCCAGCACCTGACCAGCAGTTTGTCGCAGGAACTGTTCAGTGTGGATTCAGAACAGATTTTGCTGACCCATGGTGCTACGCATGGTTTTGACCTGATCTTGCGCACGCTATGCAAACCGGGTGACACTGTACTGGTCGAAGACCCCGGTTACAGCAATCTGTTGTCCCTCATACGCCATCACGGTTGCATACCGATAGGCATCGCCCGCGATGAACAGGGGCTGAACCTCGATAGCCTGCTGGAAAAAGCCCTGCTGCACCAGCCCAAGCTAATGTTTGTCAACACGGTGCTGCAAAACCCCCTGGGCACCAGCCTGACACCCAGCCAGGCGCACCGTCTGCTGGCGCTGGCGGAGCAGTTTGATTTCTGGCTGGTCGAAGATGATATCTATCGTGAACTGTGCCCCCGGCCCGAGCCTTCGCTGGCGGCGCTGGATGGCTTGCGCCGCGTGATACGCGTAGGCAGTTTTTCCAAGACACTGTCACCTACCCTGCGCGTAGGCTCAGTCTGTGCATCGCATTCACTGGTAGGTGAATTGCTGAGAGTGAAGATGCTGGCTGGTCTAACCACTTCCGAAATCAATGAACGTGCGGTACTGCATGCGATCAGTTCACGCCTGTACCGGCGTATGCTGGAAAAACTCAAACGCCAGTTGGAAACATCACGCAATGCCAGCATGGACATGTTACTGGCAGCAGGTTTGACACCTTTGGCCGTACCACGTGGCGGCATGTTCATCAGCGCTGGCTGGAAGGACAGCAAGGCGAATGCCAGCGATATCGCACGCCAGGCTTTGCAGGAGGGCATTTTGCTGGCACCGGATGAATTTTTTAGCCTGCATACGAGTGAACACCCATGGTTCCGTTTCAATATCGCCTACAGCGATGCGGATGTACTGAGAAACTTTTTGATGAAGCAGCGTCATGGATAGGGCGCCAGAGAAACTGACGCGCTCGCGCGATGCACTGGAAGCACGCATTGTGCAGGCTGCGGTGGAGGTATTTGCCGAAGCCGGCTATGCCGGTAGTTCGCTGGCGTCCATCGCTGAACGGGCGGGCCTTTCCAAACAGAATTTGCTGTATTACTTTTCTACCAAGCAGATCCTGTATGAAAAGGTATTGGACCAGGTGCTGGATCAGTGGCTGGAACGCATGAATATTCTGGCCGACCCGGACCAGGATCCGGCGCAGCTATTGCGCAGCTATATAGCTGCCAAGCTGCGCTTTTCGCGTGAACAGCCGCAGGCTTCGCGCGTGTATGCGATGGAAGTTATCAGTGGTGCACCGGTGTATGCAGAAACCATGCGGAATAAAATTTTGCCACTGCTGCAAAAAGATATCGCGGTGTTTGAAGCCTGGATAGCCGCTGGCAAGATCGCTGCCGTCAATACCACGCACCTGCTGTTTGCGATCTGGGCCATGACACAATCATATGCCGATTTTTCTGCCCAGATGAGCCTGGTGCTGGGTCACAGCCCCTTGAATGAACATGATTTCCAGGAAGCAGAGAAAATGATCGTGGAAATGGTACTCAATCACGTTTGCTGAGCGCAAAAAAGTATATTTTCCACATCTAAATCTCTGCTTACCCAGGCAGATATTTTTATTTTACAAAGAGATATTTGCAACACGGTCAACAATTGTGAACAAGACTTGCCAGCCATTAACAAGAGTGGCAGGATGTTAGCAGTCACCTATGGCCGCCCGCAACGTCACGCACGCAATGTCACGAATGCAATTTCAATATGACAGACGAAGCCTCGGGGGTCCAGATTCAATACAGGTTCAGCCCAGATTCAAATTAGCAGGTTCTGCAGCAAGCTACAAACCATGACCGGGGGAGTGTATGAATCACGAACAGGGATCAGAAGAAGACTGGATCATCGAAGATGATACGCATGACAAGTCGCAGGAACAGCTTGATGCTTCTTTTGAAAACCGACCCTGGCGCCTGCTGATTGTTGATGACGAAGAAGACATCCACGCCGTCACCCGCCTTGCCCTGAACAATATCGTCTTCAAGGGACGTCATCTAGACATTCTGTCTGCCCATAGTGCGGCCCAGGCCTTTGAAATACTCAGCAGAGAAACCGACATCAACCTGATATTGCTGGACGTGGTGATGGAAACCGAAGACGCCGGTCTGCGTCTGGTGAAACGCATACGCGAAGAACTCAAGAATCAGATGGTGCGCATCGTGCTGCGTACCGGCCAGCCAGGCCAGGCACCAGAAAAAAGTGTCATCGTCGATTACGATATCAACGACTATAAAACCAAGACCGAACTGACGACGCAACGCCTGTTCACCACGGTGATTGCCTCGTTGCGTGCGTATGAGGGCCTGCTGTCGATAGAACGCAGCCGCGTGGGCCTGACCCGTATCTTGCAGGCATCGGCCAACCTGTATGAATTGAAATCGCTGAAGGAATTTGCGTCGGGCGTGTTGAACCAGATCGGCGCCATTCTGGATGTCGGCGCAGACGGGGTGTTGTGCCTGTCGCGCAATTCGGCCTGCGCTACTCCGGGCAGCATTCCGGCTGGCAGTAACAGTACGTCGCTGAACACCAGCATCATTGCTGCCACCGGCAGTTACAGCGACTGGGCTGGCCTTGATCGCCTGCCACCTGATTGCGAATGGACAGCCATCGTTGAAAAAGCCTTTTTCGAAAAGAAAAGCCAGTTCCAGCATCCTGTTGATGTATTGTTCATCCACACCCGGCAGGGACATGAATTCGCCATCCTGGTGACACCACCATGGCCATTGGGACAAATGCAGCGCGACCTGCTGGAATTATTCTGCGACCGCATTGCCGCTGCCTTTGATAATCGTTACCTGAACGAGCAATTGCAAAAAGCCCAAGAAGCCTCGGTGGTGGCCCTGACCGACCTGGCAGAATCACGCGACACCGATACCGGTGGCCATGTGCAGCGCGTCTGCAAGCTGACCAATGCCATCGCGGCAGAACTGAAACGGCGTGACAGTTTTCCGTTCGACCTGACGCCGCAGTTCATGGAGATGGTGGGCATTGCCAGCATTCTGCATGATGTCGGCAAGGTCGCGACGCCCGACGCGGTTTTGCTGAAGACTGGCAGCCACGACAGCAGCGAAAGAAAAATCATGGAATACCATGCGCTGGCTGGCGAAACCGTGCTGGCACGCGCCGCCACGATGGTGGATGGCGTCAGCTACCTGACGTACGGTTCACAGATAGCCGGCAGCCATCATGAACATTTTGACGGACAGGGATATCCACGCCACCTGAAAGGCACGGATATCCCGCTGTCGGCCCGTATTGTTGCCGTGGTGGATGTGTTTGATGCCCTGCTGCACCGCCGCCCTTACAAGGAACCTTGGTCACTCAAGGACACCATCGAATACATCAAATCCCGCAGCGGCACACAGTTTGATCCGGCAGTGGTGGAAGCCCTGATCCATTACATCAATACTGAACAGCCTGACTGGGTCGCTGACGGCGAGTAATTACTCACAAGTCCTGGCTATGGCATGCCATGCCGTCAGTTGGTTTTCTGCTGGCCAGCGCCTGTATGATGGGGCACTGGGCTTGCTGATCCGATGAAGCACATTGCTGTATCAGGCCCGTCAGCATATCTTCCATGCGATGCAGGTCAGCCAGTTTGGCTTGCACCTGGGTCAACCGTTCCTGCGCCACGTCGCGTATCGCCTGCCTGTCGTTACCATCTTCCAGCATCAGCAGATTGGCGATTTCATCCAGGCTGAAACCCAGTTCCTGCGCCCGCTTGATAAACCGTATGCGTTCGGCCAGATTGGCTGGATAAGTCCGGAAACCGGTGGCAACCTCGGGCACCGGCAACAGATTACGACGCTGGTAATAGCGTACGGTTTCCACACCGACACCGGCCGCTTTGGCCAATTGCCCTATCGTATATTGATCTGCATCATGATCTGCATCAATCATCGTTGAAAAGTCCTTGACTCTGTTCTTGGGTACGGAGTCTATGATAAGGCAATCGAACAAATTATGTAGTGGAGGACTGGAAATGACGCAAGATCATCACGATCATCAGCACGGCGACAGTTGCTGTGGACACAAGCATGACGCACAGCCAGAGCCGGTAGAGGAAAAGAAATATACGGACCCGGTGTGCGGCATGCAGGTCAGCAAGAATCCGGAGAAAACGGCTTATTTCCAGGGCATTGCCTACTACTTCTGTAGCAAGTCCTGCGTCAGCAAGTTCAACGCGGCTCCGGAAAACTATGTCAAGGCAAAAAAAATCATAGGGCTGGGTAGCGTAGGTACGGTAACAGGCACTGCCGTTGCGTCGGCAAGCGCCAAAGAAGCAGCATCCTGCTGCGGTGTTGGTGCCGGTGCAGGCGATGCTATGCAAAGTGACGCCCAGGGCGAACACAAAGACCCAGTGTGCGGTATGCGCGTAAATGCTGACAGCAAGCACCAGTTGGTGCATGAAGGCCAAAGCTATTATTTTTGCTGTAATTCTTGCCTGGAGAAATTCCGCAAAGACCCTGCTGCCTGGCTGGATCCGGCCAAACGCCCTGCGCCCAAGGTAGTGGCGAAGGATGCGATTTTCACCTGTCCCATGCATTTGGAAATTGAACAGGTCGGCCCCGGCACCTGCCCCCTGTGCGGCATGGCACTGGAACCGAAAGAAGCCAGCATGGAAGAAGACACCAGTGAACTTGACGATATGCGGCGTCGCTTCAAGTTCAGTCTGGTGCTGAGCGTGCCACTGCTGATCATGACTATGGGTGATATGTTGCCTGGCGTGTCCTTTCACGGACTGCTAGGTATGACGGTCTACAACTGGCTGCAGTTCCTGCTGGCGACACCTGTCGTTCTGTGGGCTGGTCTGCCATTTTTTGAGCGAGCACTGGCGTCCTTCAAGAGCATGCATCTGAACATGTTCAGCCTGATCGGTGTTGGTACGGCAGCAGCTTATCTGTTCAGCCTGGTCGCATTATTATTGCCAGATACGTTACCAGCCGCCTTCAAGATGGATGGCATGGCACCGCTGTATTTTGAGGCCGCTGCGGTAATCATTTGCCTGGTCTTGCTGGGTCAGGTACTTGAGTTACGTGCGCGTTCGCAAACCAATGCGGCCATCAAGGCATTGCTGGGCCTGACACCGGCGACAGCAATACGGATTGCTGATGATGGCAGCGAGGCTGAAATCTCGCTGGATCAGGTATTGGTCGGCGACCGTTTGCGCGTCAAACCGGGCGCGCATATCCCGGTTGATGGGGTATTGCTGGATGGTCATAGCAATGTCGATGAAGCCATGCTGACCGGAGAACCGCTGCCAGTCGGCAAACAAGTCGGAGACAAGCTCAGCGCCGGCACCATCAACCAGCAAGGCAGTTTCAGCATGCAGGCGCAGCGCATAGGCAAGGACACTTTGCTGGCCAGCATTATCGATCTGGTCAACCAGGCCGGACGGTCGCGCGCACCGATACAGAAACTGGCAGACCAGGTATCGGGCTGGTTTGTGCCGGGTGTGATTGCCGTTGCCGTGCTGGCCTTTGCTGGCTGGGCTGTTTGGGGTCCAACGCCAGCCCTTGCCAACGGCTTGATGGCCGCCGTATCGGTATTGATCATTGCCTGCCCTTGCGCACTGGGGCTGGCAACGCCGATATCAGTCACCGTAGGCATAGGTCGCGGCGCGCATGACGGGGTACTGATCAAGGATGCTGAAGCGCTGGAAAGGCTGGAAAAAATCGACACCCTGGTAATAGACAAAACCGGCACGCTGACCGAGGGCAAACCTACTGTGCAAAACTTCAGAGTCAATGCAGGCGATTCTGAGGCCGGTTTACTGGCGCTGGCAATGACGCTGGAACAGCGCAGTGAACATCCGGTCGCACATGCCATCGTCAGCTATGCTGAAGCACATGGCAGTAAAGCAGTCAGCATCAGCGATTTCACTTCCATTACCGGCAAGGGAGTCAGTGCCACTGTAGATGGCAAAGCAGTATTACTGGGTAATCCGGCACTGCTGAAAGAACATGCAATAGCAATGCAGGAATTTGAACCACAAGTCGCGACATGGCAGGCACTGGGCCATACCGTAATGCTGATGGCAGTTGATCAAAAAGTCGTGGCCTTGCTGAGTGTGGCCGACAAGATCAAGACCAACAGCAAGGAAGCCATCGCACAATTGCAGCAACAGGGCATGCATGTGATCGTACTGACGGGTGACAATGCCATCTCGGCACAGGCGGTAGCCAAACAACTGGGGCTGGATGATGTGCGGGCCGACCTGCTGCCTGCTGACAAGTTCCGCATCGTTCAGGAACTTCAGGCCCAGGGTCGCGTGGTTGCCATGGCTGGCGACGGCATCAATGATGCCCCGGCACTGGCCCAGGCTGATGTCGGCATTGCCATGGGTAGCGGCACCGATGTGGCCATGCATAGCGCCCATGTGGTGCTGGTAAAAGGCGATTTACGCGGCATCGTCAAAGCGCGTTCATTGAGCCAGCAAGCTATGAAAAATATACGGCAAAACCTGTTCTTTGCCTTTGCCTATAATTTTGTCGGTGTGCCCGTAGCGGCCGGACTTTTGTATCCCTGGTTCGGCATTTTGCTCAGCCCCATGATCGCCAGTGCGGCGATGAGCCTGAGCTCGGTATCGGTGATCAGCAATGCGCTGCGTTTGCGAAAGGCAAAACTGTAAACAGGTTCAGGGGGATATCTGGAGGCAGTACAGGAATCATGTCGCTATTTTCATGCGACAAATTTCATGCAACAAATTAAGCCTTGCCGCAGGAACAGGTAAAATACGCGCCTGTTCCTGCTATTGCCTACCTAACAAGAAAAATTCATGCGTCTTTCCATCCTGGCTTTTTGTATCTCTACCCTGCTCTTCTGTTCTGCCCACGCCACCGACAATGTGAAGCAATCTGGCAAAAAGCCGCTGGCAAAGCCTGTCAGCGTGACAGTGTATGTGGCCGGCGATATTGCTGATTGCAGAAAAAAACCTGCTGAAGAAAGCATGGCGGCCAGGACGGCAGAGCTAATCGCTGCCGGGCTGGATAAGGATAAGACTGCCAGAGCCATCACCCTGGGTGATAACACTTACCCTGTCGGCAACCCCAGTGAATTCACCAAATGTTATGACCCGACCTGGGGCCGCTTCAAGGACAAGACTCTGCCTTCACCCGGCAACCATGATTACGGCATGCCCAAGGCTTTGGGCTATTACAATTATTTCGGTGACCTGGCCGGGCCGGATCGACGCGGCTATTATGCAACGCGACTGGGTAAATGGCAGATCCTGTCGCTCAACAGCAATCTGGACCAACCGCAGATGCAGGCACAACTGAGTTGGCTGAAAGAAGAACTGGCCAACAACAAACAAAGCTGCACGCTGGCGTTCTGGCATCATCCTGTCTACAGTTCGGGCGGGCACGGCAATAATGAAAATATGCAAGCTGCCTGGAAAATGCTTGCCGAAGCCAAAGCCGACATCGTACTGACTTCGCATGACCATGATTACGAACGCTTCGCCCCTCTGGACGCCAATGGCGACCGCGACGACAAGCAAGGCATACGCAGCTTTGTGGTCGGCACTGGCGGTGCCAAACTGACGCCCATGTTTTTACCCAAGGGGTCAACGGAAATCCGTGACAATTCCACCCATGGGGTACTGAAGCTTAGCCTGCATGACAAGTCTTACGAATGGGAATTTTTGCCAGTACCAGGACAGAGTTTCACCGACAAGGGTAAGGGTAGCTGTCATTAGGCCTGGTGAGTGCTATTCGCAGGTTTTGGTATACGTCTTGTGTGATAAGCCTCATTTACGAATCGGATCAGGCTAAAGAAAATTTTTGAACTATACTCAAGTACGGCTCAACGACTTGATTGCATGACTGCGACAAGTCGTCGTTTCCCGCGTCCGCCAAGCGCATACAGGGGTCGTCATGCATATAGAAGAAACACTCAGGCTGGATTTCAAGGATGTGTTGATACGTCCTAAACGTTCCACCCTTACCTCCCGTTCCCAGGTCAATCTGGAACGCGAATTCATATTCCATCATTCACGCAAGACTTATCACGGCATCCCCATCATTGCAGCAAACATGGATTCCACCGGCACCATGGAAATGGCAGCGGCACTGGAACAGCACCAGTTATCGGTAGCGCTGCACAAGCACTACGATGAAGACGCACTGGTAAATTATTTTTCTGCGTTGCAAAAGAAATCCACGGCCTTTTATTCCATGGGCATCACGCAATCCGACTTTGAAAAATTTTCGGCTGTCATGGCACGGGCACGCAATGCCATCGAATATGTCTGCATCGATGTGGCGAATGGCTACACGGAAGGCTTTATCAATTTCGTGAAAAAAGTCCGCACCACCTACCCACACCTGACCATCATGGCTGGTAATGTGGTGACCGGTGATATTACCGAAGAACTGATACTGGCTGGCGCCGATATCGTCAAGGTGGGTATAGGACCTGGCTCGGTCTGCACCACGCGCAAGATGACGGGTGTCGGTTATCCGCAATTGTCTGCTGTCATAGAATGCGCTGATGCAGCACATGGCCTGGGCGGACAGATTTGTGCCGATGGCGGCTGTGTCGTACCAGGTGACCTGGCCAAGGCTTTTGGTGCTGGTGCCGACTTCATCATGCTGGGCGGCATGCTGGCGGGGCATGATGAATGCTCTGGTGATCTGGTGGAACGCGATGGCCAGCAGTTCAAGCGCTTTTACGGCATGAGCAGTCGTGCGGCCATGGATAAATATGCGGGTGGCGTCGCCAAATACCGGGCTTCAGAAGGCAAGGAAGTGCTGATCCCCTATCGCGGTGCGGTGGAAAACACCCTACAGGATATTCTGGGTGGTGTGCGTTCGGCCTGCACCTATGTAGGCGCGCACAAATTGAAGGAGCTGACCAAGCGCACTACCTTCATACGCGTCACCCAGCAATTGAATGAAGTATTCGGAAAGTCTTGATGCCGCAGGCAGGTAATCGCGCCTGCGTTGAAATTTTCACTTGATTGCATCACATTTCATATATGCATATGCAGAAGCCAGGCTGAATAAAGCTTGGCTTTTTTACATTTCTTTATGAACATCATCTTGTTCCTATTATGCAGTTAAAACAATTTACGTAGTTTTTGGCACAGTTCCTGCATGGAAATGGTCGAAACTGTGATTTTGATGCCTGTATTTTCACATTTTCCAATCACTTCCGTGATTTGATTATTGCCATGCGGTTACTTCCGTGGCAGCATAGTCGCTCACATTAGTGAAAATTTTTCCGGCACCTGGCCAATTGAGCATGCACTGCAAGATGGCAAAAATAATTGCCATGCACTAGTTCGTTGCAAGCAAATTGGGTCGGCAGGTGCTCTGGAGTGCTCTTTTAACTTTAGCTAGAAAATCGCGTTGTCTGGAGTGATATGAAAACAGTAATCCATAATAAAAGAGGGAAGTTATCAGTTCTGACTTTGAGTATGCTGGCTTGCGTGCTGCTGAATACGGCATGTCAAAAAAGCCCTTCAGAGACAGCTGCGAGTACACCAGAAACACCGGCCTCCACTGCGCCCATGCCTACAGGTCTGGTAAAAAATCCGGTAAAGCACTCTGACACGGCGGATGTCACCAAGTGGATGGACATGGCGTCAAACAAGACTCCAGCCCAGATAGCCAAAGAAGAAAAAGCAGCCAAGGATGCCAAAGAAGCGAAGGCAGCAGCAGATGCAAAAGCCGCCGCCGACGCGAAAGCAGCTGCGGACGCCAAATTACTGGCCGCCAAAGCGCGTGAACCTGTGAAGGTGGCGCCTGCTGTTGTGGCAGCGCCAGTGGTGACCAAACCTGTTGATATCCCGGCCCCCGTTGTTGCAGCGGCCGCACCACCGAAGGCTGCGCCAGCACCGGCACCAGTAGAAAACAATGTCTTGAAAGTCATTTCCAGCGTTCAGCCCAAATACCCTAACGGCGCAGTACGTGCCGGTGTTACTTCGGGTGTAGTGAGCGCCCGTGTACATATCGATGCCGATGGTAAGGTGTCACAAGTGGATATTGTAAAAGCAAACCCACCCAAGCATTTTGACAAGGAAGTGATTGCGGCCGCATCACAGTGGAAATATGCCCCCATTTCCAAGCCGCAAACTACCATGCTGGAATTTAATTTCAAGCTGGATAATTAAGTGCTGAAACGCACAAGATGAGCGCAAAATAATAGCGCGTCAGGTCTGCAAGCTTGCCTGCTGTTCGTCTGCTGTTCGTCTGCTGTTCGTCTGCTGTTCGTCTGCTGTTCGTCTGCTGTTCGTCTGCTGTTCGTCTGCTGTTCGTCTGCTGTTCGTCTACTGTTCGTCTGCTGTTCGTATTACTGTAATCGCCCCTGACCGGGGCGATTATTCATTTTGCGTTCAGTAATTCTGCTCGGCTGTTGCCAGCTTGCGCAAGACCTGGGCTGCGGCCATCAGCCCAAAAGAGGCAGTGACAACGATGGATGAGCCGAAACCGGCACAGTTAAGACCCGTCACACCGGCATTGACATCAGCCCCGACTTCACAGGCTTCTGCCGTTTCCGGCATGCTGAGCACTTCCATGGAAAATACGGCGTCGATCCCGAATTTGCTTTTTGCACCGCGCGGAAAACCATGATTCTGGCGCAATCGCTTGCGCACCAGGGCCAGCAAGGGTTCTTGTTCTGTGCGTGACAGATCACGGATTTCGATTTTACCCGGGTCAGTCTGACCACCGGCTGCACCAATGGTAATGAGCGGTATGGCATGTTGACGGCAATAGGCGATCAGGGCGGTTTTAGCCTTCACATTATCGATGGCATCAATCACGTAATCAAACCCCGGCTTGCCGAGCATGTCGTCCAGGTTATCTGGCGTGACAAAATCTTCTACCTGGTGGACCTGGCAATACGGATTGATCAGGGCGATGCGTTCTGCCAGCGCTGTCACCTTGGCCTTGCCTATTGTGTCGGTATTGGCCTGTATCTGGCGGTTGATATTCGATTCGGCAACGTTGTCGAGATCAATCATGCTGATCTGACCTATGGCACTGCGCGCCAGCGCTTCCACCACCCAGGAGCCGACCCCGCCAACCCCGATCACACAGACATGAGCCTGTCTGAAACGTTCCAGCGCAGCAGCACCATACAGGCGGGCGATGCCACCGAAGCGGCGGTCAAAATCGATATCTGTTTCTTGTTGCATGGTAAAGAGGTGGCCAATAAGCCTGACAGTAAGAGCAGGCGCTATTTTACTTGAAGCAGCCTGTCGCTGTTTTACATTGCATGCCATTGTTATCTGAAATGAACTATCTGCCACCGTATTTGCGTCAGCCCTGTTATCGGCCCTGCATTCAACCCTGCATTCAGTCCTATTGATATGTCGCAAGCGTGTGTGCCGTGTCTATTGCATAATAAGGGCAGGAAGCACAAGCCGCATTTTTGCCACCCAACATGGACAACAGCATGAACACTTTATTCGACAGCGCACCAGGATTTGATCAGCCCCTGGCAGTTCTCAAGCATTGCCATGACCGCATACGCAAGCAGTTGACCACGCTGGACAAACTGCTGGTGCATCTGCCAGACCATGGCTCGGACCAGGATGCGAAACAGGCGGCACAGGCCGTATTGAATTATTTCATCAAAGCTGCTCCCCTGCATCATGAGGATGAAGAACTGAACTTATTGCCAGAATTAAAACAGACTGCCGCTGGCGACGATGCCGAACTGCTGGCTGGCTTGCTACCTAAAATTCTTGCTCAACATGAAATCATGGCGGAGCAATGGCAGCAACTGGAAAAACAATTGCATGCCATCGTCACCGGCGCCGACCATGCACCGGCCAGCCTTTCTGCCACTGATGTAGAGGCTTTCAACGCACTGTATGGCGAACATATGCAGATCGAAGAAACGCAAATTGCCCCTATGGCAAAACGCCTGTTTTCTGATGCGCAGATGAGCGCTCTGGGTGCTGCCATGCAGGCACGCCGGGGTATCAAAGTCTAATATTTTCATTTACCAAGGAAAAACATGTCCATCGCTGATATACGCACTGACTACCGCCAGGCCAGCCTGTCCGAGTCGGATGTGAGTGCCAACCCCTTTACCCAGTTTGCCAACTGGTTCGATCAGGCCCTGAAAGCCGATGTGGCCGAACCGAATGCCATGACTTTGTCTACAGTGAATGCAGACGGTCGCCCCAGCTCACGGATAGTGCTGATCAAGGAATTCGATCAGCGCGGTTTTTCCTGGTTCACCAATTACGAGAGCGCCAAGGGCCAGGACATGGCACAGAATCCCCATGCTGCCTTGCTGTTTTTTTGGACGGCATTGGAAAGACAGGTGCGTATCGAAGGCCGCATAGAAAAATTGACGGATGCTGAAAACGACGCCTATTTCTTCAGCCGCCCACTGGGCAGCCGTCAGGGTGCGCATGCATCACAACAAAGCCAGCCTATTGCCAGCCGCGATGTGCTGGAGCAGCAACTGGCGGCAGTAGTAAGTCAATTCGGAGATGCGCCACCAAGACCGGCGCATTGGGGTGGCTATCGCCTTGTGCCTGAGAAAATCGAGTTCTGGCAAGGCCGTAGCTCGCGCCTGCATGATCGTATCGTGTACATCCGCGACGCCAGCAATACCAGCGATATCAGCGACAATTGGAGTATCGTGCGTCTGCAACCTTAAGAACATCCGTCTGCAAGGCCCCAATTTTGGCGGGGGTCTTGCGGAGCATGGTATTCTCGGTGTTTTTTTATCATTTCGCCGATGCCCATGCAGAAGAAAAAAATCTTGTTATTAAGCGTTTCCGCTGGTGCCGGTCATAAGCGGGCCGCCGAAGCAATACGGGCAACGGCATTGCAACAGTCTGACGAACTGGAAGTCAGTCACCTTGATGTGATGGACTTTGTGACCGCCGGTTTTCGTAAGGTCTATACCGATTTTTATATCAAACTGGTCAACAAGGCACCGACCTTGTGGGGCTATCTTTACCATGCGACGAATGAGGCACAGGCTGACGGCACCATGGAAAAACTCCGGCGTGGGATAGAGCGCCTGAATGCGCGGCCACTGCTACAGGCGATTGCCGATTTCCAGCCGGATGTCATCATCTGCACACACTTTTTGCCGGCTGAAATGCTGTCGCGCCTGTTGCGCAAGGAAAGACTGCATTGCCCGGTGTGGGTACAGGTCACCGATTTTGATCTGCACCGCATGTGGGTGCATGAACACATGGCAGGTTATTTTGCCGCCAGCGAAGAAGTCGCTGACCGCATGCGGGCAAATGGCATCGCTGCCGCACAGATACATGTCACCGGCATCCCCATCATGCCCGCCTTTACCCAGCAACTTGACCGGACTGTCTGTGCCCGCGAATATGGACTGGACCCGGCATGCCAGACCTTCATGCTGATGGGTGGCGGTGCTGGCCTGGGTGGCCTTGACAAGGTGGCGGAACGCCTGTTGTCGCTACCAGGACGTTTCCAGTTGATTGTCATGGCAGGCAATAATGCTCCTGCCCTGCACGCCTTGCAACAACTGGCACAGCGCTATCCTGGCCGTCTTTTGCCCCAGGGATTTACGGACAAGGTGGAACGCCTGATGGCTTGCTCTGATCTGGTGATCACAAAGCCGGGTGGCCTGACAACCTCAGAATGCCTGGCCATGGGTTTGCCCATGATAGTCAATTCACCGATACCCGGGCAGGAAGAACGCAATGCTGATTTCTTGCTGGAACAGGGTGTGGCAATGAAGGCGTATGATGATGTCAGCCTGACGTACCGGGTCAATTATCTGTTGCAGCACCCTGACAAACTCAGGGACATGCATGACAAGGCCAGGGCATTGGGCAAACCCCATGCCGCCAGCCAGGTTTTGCAGCAGATTCTGGGCCAGGCATCATAAGCAGGGACAAGATGATGAAATCTTCATTCAAATCCTTTGTGCTGACATTTGTCTTCGCTGTTGTACTGGCTGTGTTTTTTGCCCAGGTAGAAATACAGATAGAGGGCAGCGCAGGCTGGGCCGCCAACTTGCCGACCTGGCGCATAGAAAAACACTGGCTGCTGGATATTTTTTGGGGTGGGCGCGCCATGACGGGCTACCACGCCTGGGTGTTTCCCTTCATCGCCCTGTTCTTCCATTTTCCGTTTGTCATGATGCAGCAATGGACGGGGAAGCTGGAATGCCGTGCCATCGCCAATATCATCACCTTCTGGATAGTCGAAGATTTTATGTGGTTCATCCTTAACCCAGCCTATGGATTTGCCCGCTTTAATCCACTGGAAGTGAAATGGCATGTCCACTGGCTGCTGGGCTTTCCAGTTGATTACTGGGCGGGCCTGATTGCCGGATTTTTTCTTTATCGTTTTTCTTATAAGACACATGCGCAAGTACACGCTTAAACTCGAGTCAAAATCTCTGCTGCAACTATTACTGACTTGCATGACAGCGCTCAGTATCAGTCTGCCGGCATCCGCCGCCATCGCTGAGGATGCCCGTCCTGCTGAATGGGCCAGCCCGGTAGCCACTACACAGAACCTGTTTCGCGTGACACCGGTGTTTTATCGCAGCGCCCAATTGCAAAGCAAGGACCTGGGACTATTGCAGGCGTTGGGTATCAAGACGGTAGTCAGCTTACGGTCCTTTCACTCTGATGATAAGGTACTGAAAAATTCCGGTATCAAGCTACAACGTATAGGTATCAATACCTGGGATATCAATGACAAGAATGTGATTGCCGCCCTGCGCGCATTGCAGGCCGCAGAAAAAGATGGCCCGGTACTATTGCACTGCATGCATGGTGCTGACCGCACCGGGCTGGTGACCGCCATGTACCGCATACTAAACCAGGGCTGGACCAAAGATCAGGCGCTGGAAGAGTTGACCAAGGGTGGGTATGGCTACCATAGCCTGTGGAAAAACATCCCTGATTATCTGCACAAAGTGGATATCGATAAAATTCGACAAGCTGTAGTTCAGCCATGAGTCCCTAAGTGATATCAACCATGACATCAACTTTGACATCAACCATGAAGATCACAAGACATGTATTCATCGCCTGCCTGCTGGCAGGTACACAGGCGGAAGCGGCCCAACTGGATGTCAGCAAATTCAATGAGACTGAAGTGCAGTTGCTGGACCAGAGCAAGCCCGACAGCAACGGCAAAACCTTTGCCGCAGGCACCATCTTGAATGCACCAGTCAGCAAGGTATGCGCCATATTGCAGGCATATGAAGATTATCCCAGCTTCATGCCGAATACCGCCAAAGCCAAAGTCGCGCGTCAGCCCGATGAATCTGCACTGGTAGATTTCACCCTGAACCTGCCGCTGGGCAAAGTAAAAAAATACCGCCTGAAAATGATGCCCAAGGCCAGCCCGGCCACTTGCTACCTGAGCTGGAAATTACAGCCATGGGAAGGTTTGAAACAGGAAGAAACCATTGCCGATACCAGCGGTTACTGGGACTTGACGACAGTGGCTGGCAATCCCAATAAAACAGTGGTCAAATACCAGGTCTTTACTGATCCAGGCCCGGTGCCAATGGGACTAGGCTGGATCGTTGACAGCATGAGCAAGGACAGCATACCGAAGATGATGGATGCATTGCGAAACAAGCTGCGCTGATCGTTATCTCCCACTCCTGTTACTCCTGTTTTTCCTCCGCTTCCTCTTCCTGCAATAAAAAAACGGGGAACCCAGGGTTCCCCGTTTTGACATCTGCTGCGTATTTTCTGAGCTTAAGTCTCCGGGGTATAGCCAGCCTTGGGATCATCGGACGCGGCCTTGGCGCCATCCGGCGCAGCCTTGCCCTGTTGCTCAGGGATTTTGAAGCCTGCATAAGTACCTGCACTCATCCCCAGCAATGTCAGGATATTGCCATCAAACAAGGGCATATCGAAGTGCTGTATCACGTAGACCAGGAACAACACGCCAATCAGGACATTGAATACCAGCATCTGGAAACGATGCAAGGTCAGACCCTGGCTATCACTAAGGATATCCTTGAAAAAGCCTTTGCTTTCACCAAACTGGTTTTGCTTGCTGACATCCACACCAGCTGCCGTCAGGTAAGTAGCGCTGCCTATGCCAAGCAAACCCAGAGCCTGGGGTGAAATGGTAGGAATGCCTTCAGCCACGATCCACAGCCAGATATACGATACCAGCACAATGAAGAACCACCACGCCATTTGTACGCGTGCCAGGCTGAAAGTACGTTCACCGACCGCTGCCGAGGAGCTGTCACGCAGCAAGCCAGAGTCGCGCCCCAGCCGGAACAGGGCATAGCCCACAATAGCGATAAACCCGAAACCGAATAAAACACAAATCGGCTTCAATACCTGGAAACGCAAGATTCCGCTTGCCAGAATACTGGTACTGCCACCATTTTTGAAGCTGACGTTGAACGGCAAGTCCCGATGGTAATTGTGTCGCATTTCCTGCCAGGGAGAACCCATCAGGGATTCACGTTCCAGCGCCGAATTGCCTGTATCTGCCTGCGGCAAATGAAAGACCAGCTTGTTCATGGCAGGATCAGGATTGCAGTCTTTCAGTTTTCGTTGACTGAGTATGCCATTGATACGCAGTTCAACCAGATCGTACTGGTCATTTGCCAGGGTGGCACAGACGCCGGGGGCCGGAATTTCGAAATCACCACTCAGTTCAATTTCTATCGGCCCACCAGGTTTGACGACCTCATTTGCCTGTACCAGACCAGCGCACAGGACCAGCGTACAAATCAGTATTTTTTTTAACAGGAGCGGCATCTTGTTCTCTCTTCAGTTGGTTACTGGCAATACAAACAAAGCACGTTCCGCGGCGCGACGTGTGACCAGTCCCGGCAATGTCTTGCCACCGGCCATGCTCCAGCGACCAAACTGGTCAGCGGCCCCTGCCCTGTCATTCGCATTGAGTTTTTTCAGAAGTGTGGAACTTCTCAGGTTGCCTATACCCAGGTTAAAAGTAAAACTGGTCAGCGCGCCATATTCATTGTCGTTCAGGGCCACCGTCACCACCGATAGCACGTCACGACCTGCACTCATCAAATCGGTCTGCAACAGGGCAGTGGCTTGCGCCAGGGTAATGCCATCCGGATATAAGGCTTTCACTTGCAGGCTATCTGCCTGCCCTTTCATAAAGCGCCCCTGATAGGTGATGGCATGGCCCCAGCCTATGGTCCAGATATTGACGGGGTCAAGATAGGGGTCGATATTGCTGGTGGCTGGATTGCCGTCTGGTATGCCTTCAAACTGCTTGACCAGATTAACCGTTGCCTGATTCACTTCACGAAGCGCCATTTTCTTCTCCCTGTTATTGGCATGGGTAAGCCATGCAAGGATGAAAAGCAGAGTGAACCTGATTATGGATCAGCAATCACCAACAGCATTCAGCACCTATGCACAGGCTGGGAGAATCATATCAAATAAACAAACAAGTATGACAATTTTTTAAGTTGTCTGTATTGATACTCAAATGCATGCTCGTGTGGCAAGGCAAACCCGTGGCGGGCAGGTATCATGCCTGGTTTCAGCGCTGCGCCGTTGCGGTCAGTGGCTGCAAGAAATCGCTGTTTTTGATTTTTTCTGCGTAACGGTATAAAACTTCCAGCCCGGGTTCCTTGCGCGGCGAGGTCAGATCTACCCCATCGCCCAGATACCTGGGTAATACATGCAGGTGCAGATGTGGCACGGTTTGCCAGCCAGCTTCGCGGTTGGCCTGCAAGACGGTAATGCCTTCAGGTTGATACACATCCTGTACCGCCCTAGCGATATAACGGGCGGCACGCATCATGGCCATGGCAGATGCTTCGTCAGCATCCATCAATGTCTGGTAGGGCTGACGCGTGGCAACCAGTACATGCCCAGGGTTGACCTGCCCTGCATCCATGAAGGCAAACACCAGTTCATCTTCATAGACGATGGCGCAGGGCAAGTCGCCCGACATCAGTCTTTCAAATATCGTGGGCATGGGCATATTTGTTTTCAGGCAATCAGCTTGCTGGCAAACAGTTTCCTCGCCTTTGCCACTTTCGGTGCCACGACGAAAGAGCAATAACCTTGCTGCGGGTTCTGGCGATAATAATTCTGGTGATAAGCTTCTGCCAGATAAAACACGGGGGCCGGGCTGATTTCAGTGACGATGGGGTCATCCCAGACTTTAGCCATGTCTGCCACCACCTGTCTGGCGGTTGCCTGTTGCTGTTCATCATGAAAGAAAATGACTGAACGATATTGCGTACCCGCATCATTGCCCTGGCGATTCAGCGTCGTCGGGTCATGAATGGTAAAGAATATCTGTAGCAAATCATGGTAGCTGACAACTGCCGGGTCAAAAGTCAGGCGCACAACTTCGGCGTGGCCAGTCCTGCCGGTGCATATCTGTTCATAGCTGGGCTGGTGCACACTACCGCCAGCGTAGCCGGATTCCACTTTCGATACACCACGGATTTGCTGGAATACCGCCTCGGTACACCAGAAACAGCCGCCGCCCAATGTGGCAAATTCAGTTGATGTCGTGTTCATTACATTCTCCCTGTCAAGACTCATTAGTCGTCATGGGGAGCATTTTCTTACAATTACAGGAAGTCTGCCCGCCATTATCAGGGAATGATTCGCTTTGATCCCACTCAGGCAAGCGCCTGTTCTATCTGCTCAATGAAAAGTCTGCCATCCTGGTAGGCTGCACTGTGATCAAGCCGCAGGAATTGTCCATTGGCTTCAAGGATAAATGTAGGGAAACCTTGCGCGCCCACCTGGCGCAATAGCTGATGAGCCAGCCTGGTCTGTCCCGGCAAATCTGCCTGCGCCTTGGCATAGCAATCCTTGAACATCTCTGCCGTGACATCGAGCCCGGCTGCCAGTTGACTGAGCAGCCACAGGTCACTGACATCTGCGGCATCGACATAATGGGCATGCTGGATTTTTTCCAGCATGCTGAGTCCGGCATCCGCGGCGATTTCGCCCACAGCAGCAAGGGCAGCCACACCGCTTACGGCAGTGGCTGCCGGCACGGAATAATAACTGAGCGAGGCAGTGGTTTTTACCTTGTTCAGGTAAGCAGAACCAAACAGCACGCCCGAAAGTTTGGCGATATGTTGATCGGCAGAAATAATATGCTCGCGATAGGCGGCAGGAATGACATTGATTTCGGGAAACAGCAAGCCGGGATGAAGCACCATCGTCAGGCGCTCAGCAAAATGTGTTTGCGACTGCCGCAGGAAAGGGCTGGCGGCATAACACCAGCCACAAAGTGGGTCAAACACGATATGTAATCTGGCTTCCATGCCGACGTCCTCTCAGTTTGAATGTTGTTGCTATTGTATACATTACCAGATGTAAGAAAAAGCGGGTATGATAAAAATCATCTTTCTTAAAAACAGAACAATCACAATGAATTCTTCGCATAATGCATTTTGATCAACTGCGCCGCATGGCCCTGTTTGCGCAGGTAGTACGCCACGGTTCATTCTCAGCCGCTGCCAGGGCGATGAATCTTGCCACTTCGGTACTTAGCACCGCAGTTTCTCAACTGGAAGATGAATTAGGCGTACGCCTGCTGCACCGGACCACCCGTCGCCTGTCGCTGACCGAACTTGGGCAAGATTTTTATAGCCGCTGCACAGACATGCTGGCATCTGCTGAAGCCGCGCAAAACCTGATCGCAGAAAGCTCGGGCGAAATCGCTGGCAGGCTGCGCATTTCTGCGGCCTCCGATGTTGCCGACAATATTCTGCTGCCGGCGCTGACACCGCTGACGCTGAAACACCCCAAACTTTTGCTGGATATACAGGTAGCTGACAATATCGTCGATATGGCAGCACAGCAGATAGATTTGTCGATACGCTCCGGCTGGATGCGTGATTCTTCATTGGTGGCACGCAAACTGGCAGACCTACACGAGGTGCTGGTGGCAGCCCCATCCTATCTACAGAAACGGGGCATTCCACAGACACCGGAAGATTTATCGCAACATCACATGATCGGTATGACAAGATTGAATGATCCTTGCACCCTGAACCTGAAAAACGCAGCAGAGCATACTGTCAAAGTCAGCCTGCCTGCGGCAGCCATGACGGACAGTGTGCGACTGTCTTCAGAAATGGCGATCAGCGGCTTTGGCCTGGCCCGTTTGCCTAGTTATGCAGCCGCTAACGCCCTGCGTGATGGCAGGCTGATTGCCGTGCTGAAAGACTGGACACTGCCGCTGGCCGGGGTGTATGCCGTCACGCTGAAACGTGCCCTGCAACCGCAAAAGGTACAAGCTGCCATTGAGGCTCTGGGAGATTTTTTGACACCCAGCACGACCTGAACCAGGCTTGATCCACCACGAATCAGCATCCATACCGAAAATGTAACTTCAATGCCATTTGCTTACAAAAAATTACACAACTATTTATATAGTTAAACTTAATATACGCATAGAATATCGAACCCGATTTTCTTGCTTTTTAGCAAAGATTCCTCGTACTTGCTCCTGAAAAAGTACATCAATGTGCAAATCATGAAGCACGGGTTTTATTCCAGGGTTGCTGCTTGCGCAGCATTGATTACTTTTCTGTTATTGAATTAAATGCCATGCTAATCGACGTCATCAAAAACAGTCTCAGAAATATTTTCAGGGTACGCAACCAGCGGGCGATCATACCGGCTGGCCCGAAACCTGCGTTTGGCAGCACCATTGTGCTCAAGCGCCTGAAAATGCAATTAATCGTTCCCATCGACTATGAGCAATGGGACTGGCTGACCGAAAAAGGCTGGCGCACGCTGGACATGCGCCAAAACCGCCGTCGTTACTTCCGGGTACAAAGAAAAGCCGTCACCCGCCTGCTGCACGCCAATCAGGACGACCGCGAAGCATTGCATCAGCAAATCGTGGAGTATCGCTACGACAAAAAGCGTCTGCACTGAGCAATCTTTTATATCATCTTCTTGAAATGCCATGGCAGGCGTCGTGGTGCGAAAACATATTTTTTTAACATCGAAAATATAGTCAACATAAGCCCTGAGCTGCTGCTGAATGCCGACAAGTTAATTTTCTAATACCACCAGCCGCTTGCAGGTGTAGAAAATTAAAATCCTGACAATACTCAAGCAGGCTGCAAGCGGTTAAAATGCCGCATGCAAAATTTTAGTGACGACGCTCACGTCCAGACCGGGGAAGACCTCGCTCTGCAGACGTATTTCAAAACTGGCATCACTCCTGACGACGTTTCCGCTGTATTCCCCCTGAGACGTGCCCAGCCTGTATTGCAGGCATTCACGGCGCTGTTTCATGGCGGATTCAACGGTGTATTGCTGCGCCTGCTGGTCTTGCGTGAACTGACCGCCGACGTGGAAACACCGTCGCTGAGCCGTGCCGATATCAATACCAAGCTGGCTTATCTGGAACCGGATGCGCTGGAGACCGTTCTATCGCGTCTGCGCACCACCGGTTTGCTGATCTGGGATGCCAGCCAGTCTGTATATCGCATTACCCCGACTGCCAGGAATGTGCTGGCGGCGCTGGAATCGCTGCTGCATATCGAAGAGCATAATGATCAGGCCGAAATGAGTTATATGCTGACCCAGGTCGCCGGTGCGCAGGCAGTGGGTGGCGTGTCGGTAGAACAGTTGCATCATCTGCTGGGACGGCTGATAGAACTGACAGAAGAATTTTCGGATGCGATTGCCTCCGGTTCCGAATTTCAATTGCGCACGGCCCAGCAAAAGTGGCATACCGCCTGCGACTGGGTAGAAAAAGGCTCGCAGATCATTCATGCCATCACCAATGACAGCCGGGCCGATTCGGCCACCCACAAAGCAGCGCAGGCCATAGGCCGTGCCCAGAGTGCGTTGCTGAACATGCAGGGCATGTTTTCGCGGGCCCTGAACCAGATCGAACGCCAGCGCGTGCATCTGGGGCAGTCAGGCCTGTCGACAACGGATATCAAGACCTGGCTCCTGCAAAAAGAAGACCTGGCATCTCTGGCAGACGATGCGCTGGCAAAACCTGTGACCCCCATGTTTATCACGCCGTCAGAAATGATAGATGTGGCAGAAAGCGAATTGCTGAGCCACCGCGTATCTGCCCTGGCCGGTGCCCTGCCTGCCGGTGAAAATGCACCGTCGGTCGCCAATGAAGACAGCGATGCCCTGCATGAACTGGATCACTGGCTGGCCTTGCTGACCGAAGCCGATGCCAGCGACAAGCCGATAGTCTTGCAGGACATCTTGCTGCCGTCGAGCTTTGCCATTGCTTCTTACCGCGCCTCGATGCTGCCCTTGCTGGGCGACGCCAATGAATCTGCCTTGCAGGGTGCCACGGCTATTCTGGCCCGTCTGCCGCTGGTATTCAATTCCAAAGACAAAATGCAAAAGGTACATGATGATCATGTGGCCGCGATTTCCATCGCCAGCCTGAGTGCCATACCGCCTGCAGCCAGCCCGTCGCCTGCTAAGGTAAAAGTGGCCACTACCACTGAACAGCCATTGCCTTCTGCCACCTCAGCACCAACGAGAGAAACACCATGACCGAAGATGCACAAATCCTGATCGCCCGCTTGCTGGCGCACCAGACCCTGCGCCGTGAAGACAAGCTGGTCAAACGCGCGCTGTCAGATGAAATATTCCGCACAGAAATCGACACACGTCTGAAAGCCTGCGGCATGAAGTTTGTCGATAACGTGTATGCCGACTATGTCACCCTGGCACTGACACGCGACAGTGAATCCAAAGTATTCGGCACCAAAGAAACCTGGCAAAACAATAATTTCGGCCTGGCACGCGATGGTGTGGCCCTGCTGGTCGTGTTGTGGTCGCTGATTATTTTGCCCAAGCGTGAACGCCAGGAAGCCCATCAACTGGCAGAAGAAGACCAGAACGATATGTTCGGCAAAGACAAACCAATGCCACGCGCGGAAGATACCTCGATAGGTATTTCTTACCGTGCCCTGCTGGCTGACTTTGGTGAAAAGCTGGGCAAGAAAACCCGTATGGACATGAACCTGGGCCAGTTGGCGCGCGTCGGATTTATCGAACGCAAGGCAGATCTGATACTCGAAGGCCCATTGCTGGATTTGCTGATGGATACCGATACCCTGAAAGACCGCATCATCAATGGTGCGCTGTCAGATATTTTCCAGATCCCGGCACCACGCACACCGGCCATCATTACTCCGGCTGCTGACACTGAGGCTGAAACGAATGAGATCAGCGCAGAAGTACCTGCCGATGCAGATGCAGATGCAGATGCCGAAGCGAACGCGAACACAAACGCCAATGTCGATCTCAACACCCATACCGGAAAAGAATAAGAACCATGTTTCATATCAAATCGCTGGAACTTGTCCATTGGGATTATTGGCAACGTATCAAGAACATCCCGCTGGATGCCAAGATCATCACCATCGCCGGACAAAATGGCTCGGGTAAAACCACGCTGCTGGATGCCTTGCGTACCCTGTTTGGCCTGGAATGTTCGATGGGGCGTTCGTATAAACATTATGCCCGTCACTCTGGTCAGCAAACAGCATGGATACGTGCTGTGGTGGATAACAGTGCGGTGGGTCCGCAGATTTCCAATCGCCCTTTCCGTATGTCGGGCCTGTATGAAGATGAAGTCACGCTGTTCTGCAAGATAGAAAAAAATGGCGGCGACTGGAAGCGTCAATACCTGATGCGCAGCGGCAAAACCGAAATAGAAGAAGTGCAGGAAGCGAATGACTGGCTGGGTGTGGAAAGCTATCGCAAGCGCCTGTCACATGCCGGCTTGTCGAATGCCATGGGCAAGGTGCTGGCACTGGAACAGGGCGAGACTGACAAGCTCTGTGAATACGCGCCACGCCAGTTGTTAGACCTGGTGTTCCAGGTGTTTGGTGACAAGGAAGTGCTGGATGCCTATGATGATGCAAAACGTCATCAGCGTGATACAGAAACCGAATTGCAGCGTTTTGAAACAGAACTTGAAGGCGCAAAAACCAACCTCGAAGGCTTGCGCCTGCGCGTCGCCAATTACCACCAGTACGAAAGCCTGAACAAGGAAAAACGCGACCTGCAGGAAGAGATACTGCCCACCCTGCAATACCATGAGGCACTAGAGCAGGCTGGCAGCACCAGCCAGACCCTGCGTGCCAGCAAACGTTTCCTGAAGACGCAAGATCATGCGCTGTCTGACCGTCGCCAGCACCTGGCGCAACAGGCGCAGCAAGTCACGGACGCCAAGCAGGCAGAAGCCGCACTGGAAGCAGAAGAATCATCCTTGCGTGAAAAGCTGGGACAGATCAACAGCAAACTGAAACCACAAGAAAGCCTGCTGGAACAAAAGGCGCGTTTGCAAAAACTGGCCGCCGAAGCGGATGCTGATGTCGCCAACATCGCTGACGATCTGGAGAAAAAAGAAGCCGAGCTGTCACGCCAGAAACTGGAACGTGATGCCCTGACCCAGCGTATCGCTGGCGAGATGGAAACCATCGCCGCCCTGCAAGGTAAATCTGCCCTGCCCGATCCGGAAAATGTCCGCCAGATGCGCCGTGCCCTGACGGATGCGAATATCCCGCATTGCATGCTGCCTGAGATCGTCGAAGTCACCGATCCAAAATGGCAGGCCGCAGTAGAAGGTGTATTGCGTGGCTATACCTCAGTCATCTTGCTGGACAAGGCAACTGACGCCTCTGCCGCTTACCGAATAGGCGAAAAACAGCGCTACAGCCACTTCATTGTGCCAGACCGCATCAGTGCACCCGTGGTCAAGGACCAGAGCCTGCTGTCGGTAGTCAACTTCACCGGTCAGGCACCTGGCTGGCTGATCGAGCAATTGCAGCGCATCGATACGGTAGGTTCGATTGAACTGGGCATGAAGTTGCCAAAGAACCAGGAATGGATCACGCCTGACGCCTATCATTTCGAGCGCCGTGGTGGCCGTTCGCTGTTCGTTGAAGTATCACGCTATCGCTTTGGTAATGCGGGCCGTACCCAGCGCCTGGAAGCCTTGCTGAAGTCTTTGCCGCGCCTGCAATCGCAGGAAGATGTGCTGACCATGCAGATCAGCAAGCTGGCAGGTGAAATCAGCGCCTACAAAGCACGCCTGGCAGGTGTGGATGCAGCAAAAGAACTGAGTGCCCGCCATGCAGAATTTGAAGAAGCCAGCCGCAATACCCAGCCGCTGAAGCAACAGCGCATGGAAGTCGGTGGCCGTCTTGGAGAAATCGCACCTTTACTGAAAGCCGCCACCGAACAACGCTCAGTCGCCCATCTGAAATGGGAACAGGCCAAGGCCGCCATCGCAGACGCAGAAGCGCAATTGCGTAGCGCAGAAAAGCGCCATGCCGATGAACGCAAGGCCCAGTTTGAAACCCTGCGTGCCGTGCGCGATACCTGGCATACCCTGCCACATAACTGGAAACGCGCCTCACATCGCAAAGAACTGGTGGCCGAACATGAAAACGTCCATCAGATCGAATTGCGCATACGCAGTCTGACGAATAACCTGGCGCGCGATGACTGGGAAACCGATTCCACCGTCGTCGATCAGTACACCCGTCTGAATGCCCTGCTGCAAGGCCGCCAGGCGGAAACCGATGAGCGTCGCTACCAGAATAACCGGGCGATAGAAGCCACCGTGAATGCCCGCGCCGCCTACATGGACAGACTGCGCTTTACGATCAAGTCGTACAGCAAGAACATCAAACAACTCGGTGAATTGGCGGGTATAGAAGTGCATACCGACCCGGTCAAGCTGGAAAATGACGACATACAACTGGCCCAGGCTGGTTTGCATGTACGCTTCAAGTTTGACGGCAAGGGCCCGATAGGCATGAATGACGGCGAAGCATCCGGTGGCCAGCAAGTCATGAAGTCGCTGATCCTTCTGATAGGCTTGCTGAAATCTGACGATGGTTCCGGTGGTTTTGTCTTCATCGATGAACCCTTCGCCCATCTGGATATACGTAATATCCAGCTGGTTGGAGAGTTCCTGAAAAATACCGATGCCCAGTATCTGATGACCACACCACTGACGCATAACACCGACGTCTATGACCCGTCCGAACTGACGCTGATCACCAGCAAGAAGAAAAAAGATACAGAATGGGCGCAGCCTATTTTTGTGTTGCAGAGGAAAGTGGAAAAACAGAAAGAAGGGCGCAATTGAGTATCCACGCGACGCGGTTCAAGTCCACTCGCAATTTATTCGATTAGTTGTTTCAGGAATGTTTGCGCTGAAAGTGTCCTTTTGACAAACAGCGGTGTTATTTATGCTATCCAGACAATATCGCCTGTTGTTTGGAAGAGAAACCCTGTAGAGTCCCTTGATGTTACAGACTGCACAGGCCTGCGATAGACAAAACAACCTACCTCAAGGTGCGTATGAAAAAAAACAGCAAGGCAGCGTGGTCTGAAAATCCAAAGCAAAACAGCATATTGGCAGCATTACCTGCGGCAGACTTTGAGCGCATATTGCCTGATCTGGAATTGGTCCCTCTTCCTTTGAAGTGGACCATGCTGGAATCTGGTGACCATGTCCACTTTATCTATTTCCCCATCTCGGGCATCGTTTCACTGATCTACGCACTGGAAGATGGCTCATCCAGTGAAGTGGCACTGGTAGGCAATGAAGGTATGGTGGGTATTTCCATTTTCATGGGCGGCGACAGTATGCCATCCAGCACGGAAGTACAAAGTACCGGCAAAGCATACAAACTCAGCAGAAAGGTCATGAAAAGGGAATTTTCCCTGGGCGGCAAGTTGCAGCAGTACTCTTTGCTGTATACGCAGGCCCTAATTTGCCAGACATCACAAACCGCCGTTTGCAATCAACATCATTTACTCGATCAGCAACTGTGTCGCTGGCTATTGATGAGTATGGATAGATTGCATTCAGAAGATATCGTCATCACTCAGGAAATGATTTCCCATTTATTGGGCGTACGTCGCGAGAGTGTGACGCAGGCGATTGGTCAATTGCAAAAGGATGGATTGATAGCCGTCACGCGTGGTCATATCAAAGTGATGGACCGCCCTGCAATGGAAGCCCGCGTCTGCGAATGCTATGAAGTGGTCCGCAAAGAATACGAACGCCTGCTACCACCGGTTCCTGATGCTGAACCAACAGTGTAAGGCCAGGAAATACCGGGAAGTACTGGAAATATAGTTTTTCCAGTACGATAGTGCTACATTAAAATCTGTATCGTTACGTCCTACCATCCAGACTACACCATCTATGTTAATCAACTGCGTCACTTACCAGGAAGGTCGTAAACTGTCCGATATATCCGTGGCAGAAATCAGCGACTATGTACAACATAAGGACCAGTTCGTCTGGGTGGCCTTGCGCGATGCTTCGGATGAAGAATTGCAGGAAATGCAGGTCGAGTTTGACTTGCATGAACTGGCTGTTGAAGATGCACGGCACGGTTATCAAAGACCGAAGATAGAAGAATACGGAGATTCCCTGTTTGCCGTCATCCACACGGTGGAAATGATCAATGGTGAATTGAACATCGGGGAACTGAATCTCTTTGTTGGTGAAAATTATGTACTGTCCGTGCGTAACCGCTGCCAGCAGAATTTCCTGGGTGTACGCCAGCGTTGTGAGCGTGAACCGCATCTGCTCAAGCATGGTTCATCCTTTGTCTTTTATGCATTGATTGATGCCATCGTTGACCGCTACTTCCCGGTAGTGGAAGCGCTGGAAAATGAACTGGAACTAATAGAAG
Source organism: Undibacterium sp. Ji49W (assembly GCF_049340205.1). Taxonomy (NCBI): domain Bacteria; kingdom Pseudomonadati; phylum Pseudomonadota; class Betaproteobacteria; order Burkholderiales; family Oxalobacteraceae; genus Undibacterium; species Undibacterium sp. Ji49W. The sequence goes on from NZ_JBMPOW010000008.1 coordinate 188,289, forward strand.
AACAGATCTTCACCAAAGGCAGTGAACGCGCCAATATCCAGCGCCTGTATCAGTTGAAACGCAAGATCATGGTGATCAAACATGCTGTAACGCCGTTAATGGAAGCCAGCAGCAAACTGTTTGGCGGCCGCGTACCGGCCTTGTGCGTGAATACCCAGGAGTATTTCCGCGATGTGTATGACCATCTTTACCGTCTGAACACCTCAATCGAAACCATACGTGACACCATCAGCACGGCGATACAGGTGAACTTGTCGATGGTCGCGATTGATGAGAGTGAAGTCAACAAGCGTCTGGCAGCAGGTGCTGCGATTTTTGCAGTACCCACTGCTTTTGCCGGTATCTGGGGTATGAACTTCAAGGCCATGCCAGAACTGGAGTGGCATTATGGTTACCCAATGGCGGTCGGTATCATGTTCTCGGCCTGTGCTTATCTGTATTACCGTTTCAGGAAATCCGGCTGGTTGTGACAAGGCGGGATGTACAGGCTAGTGCCGTCATCGTTCACAAGTAAGTTCATGAAATTTATCAAAGCAAAACGCATTGCTATTCAAATGGCTGTGCTTTGACAGCACGCATGGCGTTTTCCAGCGCAGATGTATTCAACGGTTCGATAAAGCCTTTGATGTCTGCCGTTTGCGCGTCAGGGTCTGGTTGGGATGGGCGTGTACGGAATTGACTTTCCTGGTACTGGCATCGCCAGACACTCAGGATACCGCCATGGGAACAATCTCAACTTGCCTGCCGTCGCCTTGATTTTTGATACCACAATGGCGGGAAAAATCTTGGCACATTATCAAATCCACACCTGATTTTGTGCTATCTTGCCGGACTGAGGGAAGCTCAATATAGCGCACAATCAAAAAATCAGAGAGCAAATGTATGAACGTGGACGTGGAAATCGCGACAGATGTGGCAACAGCAGCCGTACTGGTCAACGAAGCACAAAAAAGCGGTGCACATGCAAGCAGCGCTGATGAGCATCATCATACCTGCGCCAATTGCAATACTGGCCTGCAAGGAGCCTTTTGCCATGCTTGCGGACAAGCGGCACATATACATCGCTCGCTCCTGCATTTGGTAGAAGAACTTTTACACGGTTTGTTTCACTTTGAGACCAAGGCATGGCGGACTATTCCCAAGCTGATCTGGTCTCCTGGAAAATTAACCCGCGACTATATAGAAGGCCAGCGCACACGCTATGTATCGCCTTTGGCCCTGTTTTTGTTTTTGATCTTCTTGATGTTCTTTGTGTTTTCTTTCACGACAAGTAATCCGCTCGAGAATATTTCTGACAAGCCGCAGACTAAAGCAGGTATCAGCAAGGCCTTAAAAAATAATCAGGCGAAGCTGACATCCCTGCAAAGTGAACGTGCTCAACTGCCGCCAGGAGACCCAAAACTGGAAGAACTGGATCAAAACATCTCCAATCTTCAGTCAGCGGTCACTGCACTGGAAAGCTCATTGAATTTACTCGGCTTGAACAATGGCGAAACCAGCCATACAAAAGCTGACGACAGTTATGATGGCATGGGAAAAATAGCGCAAAAACTGGATGAAAAACTGTTTAAAAAAATAGAAGAAAAACAGGCAAAAGAAGCAGAGAAAAAACAAAAGGTAACAGTTACCTCTTCTCTGCCAGGGATACAGGAAAAAATCAGGCATGCGGTCAATACGCCTGAATTGACCTTATACAAAATGAAGAGCAATGCATCGAAGCTTGCCTTCATGCTCATGCCTATCTCATTGCCGTTTTTATGGCTGCTATTCATCTTCAAGCGCAGATTCAGCATGTTTGATCATGCGGTGTTTTCACTGTATTCCCTATCCTTCATGACCCTGCTTCTGATGACGACGGCCATACTGAATACCTTGAGTTTCGGCAACGCAGCAATACTGCTATTTGTTTTTGTGCCACCCCTGCATATGTTCAGGCAACTACGTCAGGCCTATCAATTGGGAATAGCTGCCAGCCTGTGGCGCACGATAGCCTTGCTGTTCGTGGCAGGATGTTCTTTGCTCATTTATCTGTTACTGATTTTAAGCTTGAGCGCCTGATCAGTGTGTAGGGTGTAGTGTGTGGTGTGTAGTATGTACCCGGGAAAAGCCTGAACTCTAGGCTTCCCAGGTAACCCGGTTACGGCCATGACTTTTGGCTTGATATAAAGCCTTGTCCGCACGTTCCAGCAAGCGGCCAAGGCGATCGTCTTCGATTCTGTAGGTAGCGATACCGATACTGACCGTCAGGATGATCACTTCCCCCGAAGCCGATGTCAGCACCTGCGACTGCACATTGCTGCGTATACGCTCCGCCACCAACATCGCTTCGGTGCGACTGGCTTGCTGCAGGATGATGCAGAACTCTTCGCCGCCCAGCCTGCCGAACAGATCAGACTCACGCAGTTCCACCTTGACAGTTTCAGCAAAACGCAACAACACCTGGTCACCACACTGATGCCCGTACTGGTCGTTGATGTTCTTGAAAAAATCCAGGTCCAGCATCAGCAAAGTCATTTGTGTCTGATAACGCTGGCAACTTTTGAAGGTATGTTCGGCATATTCAAGAAAAGCACGCCTGTTGGCAATGCCAGTCAGCGAATCAGTGGTGGCCAGACGTTGCAGTTCGCGCTCCAGCATTTTGCGCTGGGTGACATCGCGACATATGCCTTCCACACCGGAAAACTGTCCCTCGTCGTCGTACAGTGCCTGGCTATTGACCGAGATATCAATCAGCGTGCCATCCTTGTGCAGCATGCGACCGGGGAAATCAGTCACCATGCCAAATTCAAGTATTGCCTTCATGAAGGCATCACGGTCAGTCATGGAGGGATAAAAAGCTTCCACTTCCAGCCCTTCTATCTCTTCCGGCTCATAACCCAGTACCGTGCGTATGGCCGGGCTGACCTTCTGGACTATGCCCCGGACATCGGTACGGTAGTAGACATCTTGCATATTTTCAAACAAACGCCGGAAATTGAATTCGCTCAGGCGCAGCTGTTCTTCCATCTCATTGTGTTCAGTCACATCCATACCGCTGATCATGACAGCCTCCTGGCCCTGAAACTGTATGGCGCGACTACGTACCAGCAGCATGCGGTAATTGTCCTTGCTGGTGTGTATGCGAAACTTGCTGGGGGCATTGGTCCAGGCTTCGCCCTGTTTCCTCAGGCGCCCCTGGGATCGTGGCTGATCCAGCGGATGAATAAAGTCGTTGACGGAAAGACCCAGCAAACTTTGTTCATCGCTGGCCTCAAGCAGGGACACTGCGGCCTGATTGAGTTTCACCAGCTTGTCATCAATGATGACTACAATAGCAGTCGGCGTGATGTCAAACAGGTAGGTGTCAGTAGTATCTTCGCTCAAGAATGACTCGATTTCTGGCAATGTTAAAGCTTAACAAAATCAAGCTTGCAAATTCATTTTACCGCCAGGTAACTAAGTGTAAAGTAATAAAATACAATTCTTGATTGAATGTTTTTGCTTCACAACACAAATAGCTGTCGCAATGACAATTTCAGTCTGGCTTGCGATTGTCTACTGCATGTTGTTGCGGCAGGTGTTAGCCAGCCTTCCCAGCCACGCCGACCAGAATGATAGTCGGCTTTTTTTTGCCAATGCATTTACGCTGGCTTGTTTGCCTGTTTCATCCACTTATTTTTGCTTTCATTTTTGTAACCAACCAGGACCTTATCTCATTCATGAAGACCCTACTGCCAGCCGCCTTGCGCACCACGCAGCCCATGCGTAGATTATTTTTACTGACCTGCCTTGCCGCCTCCAGCGCGCTGTGCGCTACGCCGGTTTATGCAGTTGAAAAACCTGCCCAGCCCAAGCTGGTGGTCGTGCTGGTGGTGGATGGCTTGCCACAAGAGCAGGTTGTACGTTACCGCGATCAGTTCGGTCAGGGTGGCTTTCGCCGTCTGCTGGACCAGGGTGCCTGGTTTAGCGATGCGCATCAGGCGCATGGCGTGACAGTGACGGCAGTCGGCCACTCTGCCGTGCTGACAGGTGCCTACCCTTACCAGCATGGCATCATTGCCAATAACTGGGTAGACCCGGTAACCCTGGCATCCGTCTACTGCACGGAAGATACGGCATACACCTATATCGGTGAAGAAACCAAGGTCAGCGATGGTACATCGCCAGCCAATCTGCGCGTCAGCACACTGGGCGACGAATTGCGTTATGCCAGCGGCGACCGCAGCAAGGTCATCACCGTATCCGGCAAGGACAGGGGTGCAATCCTGTTGGCGGGCAAGGCAGGTACGGCCTATATGTATATGGGAAAAACCGGCAATTTTGCCAGTTCCACTTACTACATGAAAAACCATCCTGAATGGGTGCAGCAATATCAGGCAGGCAAGCCGCAAGACCGTTTCTACGGCAAAGAATGGCGTCCTTTGCTGCCCGATGCAGCCTATGCCAATGACGCCAACGATAATCTGCTGAGCGATGCCGGTGAAAAGGACAAGCGTTTTCCTTTCACTTACACCAGCAAGTCTGGCAAACCCGATGCCGAATATTATGGCAAGCTGAACACTGGCCCTTATCTGGATGAAATGACCCTGGATTTTGCCCGTGCTGCAATAGAAGGCGAAAAACTGGGCCAGAACGGTGCTGGTGTGCCGGATGTACTGGGTATCAGCCTGTCCAGTCACGACTATGTGAACCACAGCTTTGGACCGGAAAGCCGCATGTCACATGACCACCTGCAAAGACTGGATCGTCTGCTGGCAAATTTCTTCAGTTATCTGGACAAGCGTGTAGGCCTGGACAACACTATGGTCGTGCTGACGGCTGACCACGGCTTCCCCAACGTACCGGAATTTTCTCAAGCGACCAGGCGTGATGCGCAAAGACTGGATGGCAAGAAAGTACTGGAAGGTATGAACAAGTACTTGTCCGAGAAATTTGGCCAGGACAAACTGGCGACCACCTGGACCAATCCCAGCATCCTGCTCGACTACAAACTCATAGAACAAAAAGGCTTGAAACGTGAAGACGTAGAAATGGCAGCAGCCAGATTTGCCATGACCGTACCCGGCATCGCCAACAGCTTTACCCGTACCCAGTTTGAAAACGGTACCCTGCCGCAAAACAGGCTAAGCACACTGATGCAACGTGCCTGGAACAGACAGCGCTCTGGCGACATCATGCTGGTTACCAAGCCTTACTGGTATTTCGGTAGTGGCGCACATGGTACTTCACATGGCTCCCCCTACAGCTATGACACCAACGTGCCACTGGTATTCATGGGCAAGCCATGGTTCAAACCAGGCGCTTATGGTCAATACGCCGAAGTCATGGACATAGCCCCGACCCTGGCGCATTTGTTAAGAGTACGTCCGCCATCAGGTTCAGAAGGCCGGGTACTGACAGAAACTTTGCGTTAAGAGTACCAACGACCACCAGTTAGCCAATAGCAAGCCAATAGCCAGCCAATAGCCAGCCAATACAAAAAAGCCGCATGATGATGAATCATGCGGCTTTTTGTTTAGCCCAGCTTACCGGAAGAATATTTCACCCGGCTTGCCGGTAATTATTTTGCATCTTGTAACCCCTTGCATACAGGGCAAACAGGAAAGCAGCAAGCAGGGCAAAGCCAGCAAAGAAGAACATCTGGAAGGCAGTAACGCTCATACCTGTGCTCTTGATCTGTTCGGTCACGGCATCGCTCTTGACACTGGAATTGGCCAGCAAGACCCACAGGTTACCGATAGTCACTGACAGATTCCAGAAGCTCATGATGACACCTTTCATTGCCAACGGTGCCTGGCTATAGGCAAATTCCAGACCAGTGGTCGATACCAGCACTTCGCCAAAAGTCAGCAAGGCATACGGCAGGATTTGCCAGGTAATTTCGATCGCATTGCCGCCATCGATAGCCAGTTGCATGAAACCGACGACAATCCAGGCCAGACCGGAAAATGCAATCCCCAGACCCATGCGACGCAAGGCTGTCAATTCCATGCCTTTGAGTTTCAGCAGCGGGTACAGGACCAGGTTATTGAATGGAATCAGCAACATCACCAGCATAGGATTCAGCGCCTGCATCTGTGCAGGTTCGAACCATTCCGGCTTGGTCATTTTATCTGCCTGCAATACCCAGGTTGATGCCTTTTGATCAAACAGGGACCAGAATGGTGTCACCAGGGCAAATACCACCAGTATGCGCAATACGGAACGGACACCATCTACCGCATGGTCAGGATGCACACCGCGGGCGCGTTCCAGTTGCATCCATGCGCCCATGCCGCCAAAACCGAGTACCAACACCAGCGCCAGGCACAAAGCAGCAACGATACCGACTTTAGGAATCAGGAACAGGGAGCCGACTGCCAGCAAGGCACCCAGCACAGCCATGTAGTAACCGCTCTTTGCCTGACCCGGTATATCAGTGGTTAATGCAGTACGCACGACGTTCAGGAAGGAATGCGGATCACGTGGTGCCGGTTTGACATGCACATACCTCTTACGACCAGACCAGAAAATAATGGTGGCAATCAACATCAACAAACCGGGGATACCAAACGCAATACTGGCACCCAGTTTCTTCAGGAAGATAGGCATTAGCAGCGATGCAAAGAAAGAACCGAAGTTGATGATCCAGTAGAAGCCGTCAAATACCTTTTGTGCCAGAGACCGGTTCGACTGGTCAAACTGATCGCCGACAAAGGACGTAACCAGCGGTTTGATGCCACCCGACCCTAAGGCAATCAAAAAGAGTCCGGTATAAAAACCGTTTCGATTATCTTCAAAAATCGCCAGACAGGCATGACCACAGCAATACACCAGACTCAGCCAGAACACCGTATTGTATTTACCAAAGAAACGGTCAGCCAGCCAACCACCCAGCAATGGGAAAAAATAAACACCGATGACAAAGGTATGAAACACTTCTTTTGCCATACCGGCACGCATGTTTTCCGGCATGGACAACAGCAGGCTGGTAATCAGAAATGGTGTCAGAATATTGCGCATGCCATAAAAGCTGAAACGTTCACAGCCTTCGTTGGCAATAATATACGGTATCTGTTTTGGCATTCGCGCCTGGTCGGCACTATCCACAGTCACGGATTGAGTCATTCGTCTCTCCTGTTCAATTGTTTTTATCACACCAAGACAAACGGCCTTTTTTAAAGGCCGGAATTATTTGCGATGGAAAGTAGACAGGTTTTGCTGGCTGTTCATGTGACGATCAACCAGAAAAACAGTGGGCGAAGTATCCGTATTTGCGGGGATGCCGTCAAGCCTGAAAATGCTACGGAATCCTGAAGAATATCGGGCACGGCGAGGCAAGACTTTCAGCCTGAGAAAAATGATGCCAGACGATCATTGAAATCATTGATCCGCTGACCACACAATCAGGTGAAAACCCGCATGGATAATGGCCATGCCATACGTCAACGCAAAATACTTATGGGTACAGATCAATATGGTTATGGATGGTTTCGCAGCAAATAATTTATAAATTATAAAAATTCTTTTTGTTGTGCAATGCCATACGAAACAAAAAAATACCCACCGGCAAGGTGGGTATTTTGCTTCAGATACTGCATCCGGCGGCTAGGCTGTAGCCGGACGCCCATTCATCAAGCGCCAGGCCTTGAACGGCAGGCGATAAATAAACCGTATCATCAGCAAGGTCAGCAAGGCTTCGATAAAGGTCAGCACGAAGGCAAAAAACGTATTCCAGCGCGCTTCGCGGCGACGGAATTTTGCCATCATGCGGTCAAAGCTGATTTCTATGCTGTCATAGAAAGTCGGTACGACCAGCAAGGTCAGGAAGGTTGATGTGATGGTGCCGCCAATGATCGCAATCGCCAGTGGGCGATAGAATTCACCGCCCTCACCCAGGCCAATGGCTACCGGCAGCATACCGGCAATCAGGGCAAAAGTGGTCATCAGGATAGGGCGCAGGCGCTTGCGGCCGGCATACATCAATGACTCTTCACGGTCAAAGCCCTCTTCTTCCCGCTTGCGGGCGCAATCCAGCAAGAGAATCGCATTTTTTGCCACCAGCCCCATCAGCATGATGATGCCGATGAAGCTCATCAGGTTCAAGGTGCCCTTAGTCAGCAGCAAAGCCACCACCACACCAATCAGGCTCAGCGGCAGCGACAGCATGACGGCGATAGGTGCAGTGAAAGAACCAAACTGCATGACCAGTATCAGGTACATCAGGCCTATGCCGGATACCAGCGCAATCGTCATTTCAGTAAACAGTTCTTTTTGAGAACGTGCAGCACCACCCAGTTCAATACCGAAACCGGTAGGGAAGTTGATTGACTTGGCGATTGCCAGCGCATCCGCTGTTACTTCGCCAGGCGATCTGCCCTGGGCATTGGCAGATACGGCAATCATGCGCTTGCCATCGGTATGCTGAATCTTGGCCGGCCCCTTGCCCATGGTGATGGTGGCAATCTGTTCCAGCGGAACCATCTTGTCACTGCCAGCCACGGCGATTGGCAGCCGTTCTATGTTTTCAGCGCTGATGCGGTCTTCCGGATGCAGGCGTACTGCGACATCGCGTGCTTCACCGGTAGGATCAACCCAGTCACCGATCTCGACACCGGCAAATGCCACACGCAGGGCCTGTGCCGCATCATTGACTGAAATACCGAGGGAATTTGCCAGACCACGATCCATTTCTATCTGCAATTCATCTTTCGGATCCTGCTCGGATAAACCGACGTCGACGGCACCATTGACCTTGCTCAGTTTTTCCATGAAGTCATTGGCGATCTGCATCAGCTTGCGCGAATCAGGACCAGAAAACTGTATCTGCACCGGCTTGCGGCCACCATTTTGCAAATCGTCCTGCACCACATATTCAGCTCCGATGATGCTGCCGACTTTCTTGCGCAATTCGACCGCGATCTCTACTGCTGACCGTACTCGTTCGGTACTCTTGCCAATATCCACATACACACGGCCACCAGTACTGTTGATGATGCTGTTGGTGACCTTGGTTTCCTTGATGGTACGTGCCAGCTCGGCTGCTTTTTCCACTTTCAGGCGGCCATACTCCAGGCTGGAACTGGATGGCGTGCGGACATCGATCATGATGGTGCCATTGTCAGCCGTAGGCAAAAAGCTGGTGCCACCCTTGGCCGCGTGCAGAGCCAGCGCGCCAGCAAAGCTAAGGGCAGCGATCAAGGCCATCCAGACGCGGTGATGCAAGGCCCAGGCGATGACGTTACCGTAACGGTCGGCCTGATGATCAAACCAGGTATTGAATCTGGCCAATACCAGGCTGATGCCGCGCTTGGGTTCCAGATGATGCCCGACCGGGTCGCCCCAGTAAGCAGACAGCATGGGGTCGAGCGTGAACGAAATAAACAGACTGACCAGAACTGAACTGGCCACCGTCAGTGCAAAGGGCCGGAACCATTCACCCGACACGCCAGGCATGAAAGCCACAGGAATAAACACGGCAATGATGGAGAAGGTGGTGGCGGCCACTGCCAGACCAATTTCCTTGGTACCGTTGCTGGCAGCAGTACGCCGGTCAGAACCCATTTCCATATGCCGCACGATATTTTCCCGCACCACAATCGCATCATCGATCAGTACACCAATCGCGAGCGACAAACCCAGCAGGGTCATGAAGTTGAGCGTAAAACCACACAGCCAGACCGCGATAAAGGCGGCGATCACCGAAGTCGGCAAGCTCATCGCGGTAATCAGTGTAGAACGCCAGGAATTCAAGAATACGTACACCACGAAGATCGTCAGCACGGCACCAAACATCAGCGATTCGATCACATTGTTCAGACTGCTTTGCGCATCCTTGCCGCCATCCTGGGTAACTTCAATTTTGGTACCAGCCGGTAAAGTCTTGTTGATGTCAGCAACCAGGGAGCGCACCTTGCCCGCAACAGTGACCGTACTGGCATCGCGTGAGCGGGTGATAGAGATACCCACGTTCGGCTGGCCATTACGCACACTGAAACCATTGATTTCAGCAAAGCTGTCGGCAATATCGGCCACCTGCGCCAGCCGGACCAGTTCATTACCACGTCGCTTGATGACGATGTTCTGGAATTCGGCAGGTGATTCTATGCGCCCTATCAGGCGTATGCTTTGTTCGTCCAGCCTGCCCCTGACCTTGCCTACCGGTGCAGTGGTGTTCTGGTTGCGCAGAGCGGTTACCACTTCTGCTACCGACACATTGTATTCGCGCAGTTTTTGCGCGCGCAACAAGACGGTCAGTTCTCGCTTCAAGGCTCCATCGACGGAGACTGTTGCCACGCCATCGATGGCACGGAACTTATCGGACAATTCATCTTCTGCCATGCGTGAAATTTCTGCATGGGTCAGGCCCTCCGACGTCAGCGCCAGTTGCATGATCGGCTGTGCCGAGGGATCCCGTCTTTCGATGACGGGCTCGCGCATTTCCACCGGCATCTTGTAGCGTATCGATGCAATCGCATTCCTGACCTCTTCCGATGCTTCAATCATGTTCTTGTTGAAGTTGAAGACGATGGTGATACTGGCACTGCCCTCATTGGCGGTAGAACGTACCTGGTACACGCCGGTAATGCTTTGCAGGGATTTTTCCAGGCGATTGATGATCTCGCGTTCGACGGTTTCCGGCGACGCACCCGGGTAAGGGATGCCTATGGACAGCACCGGTTCTTCCACATCGGGAATCTGGTTAACCTTGAGTTTCTTAAGCGCCAGCAAACCCACACACATCAGGGTGATGATGATCACGATCATCGCCACCGGGCGCTTGATACTGAAATCGGAGAGGAACATGGCTTATTTCCCGGCTGGTGGTGTGGAGGCTGTAGTTGCGGCTGCGGATGCGGATGCGTTTGAGGCTGAAGCTGAAGCTGACGCCGGATCAACTACAGGTGCAACAGCTGGTGCACTTGCGGTGGGGACATTGGATGCAACCGAGGCAATCATCTGCACCTTTTGCCCGTCCATCAGGGTCGATACCGGATTACGTACCACCTTGTCGCCGTTGACCAAACCGCTACGGACTTCAAAATCACCACGGCGTGGATCACGTTCGCCAACGATGAGGCTGACTTTTTTCAGCAAACCATCCTTGACACGCCAGGCATAGGCTTTGTCGCCATCCCGCAGCAGCGCAGTACTCTTGATCATCAAGGTCTGGGTGGAGCCGGTCTCGACACGCCCCTCGGCATACAGGCCAGAGACACGCGGTGGATTACTGTCGGCAAAAGCCACCAGCACCTCAACCTGCCTAGTCGTGGCATTCGCTGCCATATCAACTCGCTTGACCTTGCCGGTAAAACCCTGATTACCGTACCCATTGACGCGGAAGCTGACCATTTGCCCGATCTTGACATTGTTGACCTTGTCGGCAGACAGCAGGCCTTCAAAACGCATACTGGTCGGGTCTATCACTTTTACCAGTTCCTTGCCTATCTGGGCAGTATCACCGGCCGACACCTTGCGTTCGCTGACGACACCATCAAACGGTGCGCGGACTTCGGTGCGTTGCAATTGCTGTCTGGCCTGTACAGCACGCGCCTTGGCTGCCACCAGATCGCTCTGGGCATTATTGCGACGCATTTCTGCATCTTCCATTAATTGCGTCGATGTCATGCCGGAGGCACGCAGGGTTTTCAGACGCTGGAACTGGCGTTCTGCCTGTTCCAGTGTCTGGGCCGATGCGCGGGCCGCTTCTTCCGCCGAATGCAGGCTGTCGCGGATGGATGTATCATCCAGGCGCACCAGCAAATCACCACGTTTGACTGTTTCACCATTTTCTTTCAGTACCTGCAAGACCACGGTCGATAATTCAGACCGCAAATCTGCCTTCCGTTCAGGCTGTATCGAGCCGGTAATCACAGGGCCGGAAGACAGGGCGCTGTTTTGTATAAGCTGTAAGTCCTCTTCCGTTACCAGCAAAGGTTTATCCAATGCTTTGGCAGCTTTTGCCTGATCTGATTCCTTACTGTCTTTGTTTCCTTTGCTACAGGCACTCAAAGCCAGGGCAAGGGACAAGACAATCAGGCTGGGTCGCATCAGACTGGGTCGCAACATGGTGAATCTCCGTAATGAGTCATGGGAATAAGGCGGTAAAAACCTGATTTGTAACAAAAAGTTCCAATATGTTACGCAGTATCCATGAGCAGGCAGTGCGATGTCAATCGCGCATCATCACCTGAATTTTCCGACGGGAAATACGTGGGATTTGCTCCGTTACTTCTTGCAAAGTTGTCGCAAGTCCGGTAGGCTGCGCCCTCTTTCGCGTTCATCCAGCTTCTTATTGTGCCCGTATCAGCATCACCCACTGTCTCACCACCTGTCTTATTGATCGTCACGGATGTTTTTGGCAATACACCGGCGATTGCCAGCTTTGCCAGACAATTTCCCTTACCCTGCCTGATTGCCTCGCCGTTTAGCGGTGAAACCATACAGTACCCGGCCGAAACTCTGGCCTATCATGCGTTTATCGCTCAGGGCGGGGTTGCTGCCTATGCAGACAAGCTGTCCCGTTTAATCGGGGACAACCAGTCCAGCCTGCGCTATGCCATAGGATTTAGTGCCGGTGCCAGTGCGCTGTGGCTCAATAGCGAAAATCCAGTTATGGCAAATCTGCAACAGGCGGTACTGTTTTACGGATCACGCATACGTGATCACCGCGATATACAGCCAGGCTGCCCTGCGCGTCTGATCTTTGCCGAACAGGAAGCGGCCTTTGAACCGGCAGAACTGGTCAGTGACTTGCGCCGGCGCGGTCATGCGGCAGAGTTGGTCAAAGGTAGCAGGCATGGCTTCATGAATCCCTATTCCAGTGGGTTTTGCCTGAAAACCCAGGAACGCTATCTGCAAGAATTACTGGAACTGACGCAAATCAGCGCTGCTGCCTGAACCATATTCCACTGCCGTAGCCTCTTGGCAAGATTGAGTTTCCACCCCTCTTACCCTATACTGCGCAGCGCGTGACACAATCACCGACCCACGCTTTTGATTACACCAACCAGTGATCAAAGGCTTTTTTTATTTGCAGGCCAGCACCAAAAACTTATTCAATTTATTAACTTTTTTTGCGGTATGACCGCATCTGTCTGATCAGGCAGATCGTCTGGTTAATCCGCGCGGAGCCATAAGCATGACCGCCTTTGTATTTAATGAAATCAATTTCGACGACCACGAACAAGTCGTGTTCGCTTCTGAAGCCAAATCCGGCCTGAAAGCCATCATCGCAGTCCACAACACTAATCTTGGCCCGGCCATGGGTGGCTGCCGCATGTGGAATTATGCAGATGAAGCCGAAGCTGTACGCGATGTATTGCGCCTGTCGCGCGGCATGACCTACAAGAACGCAGTTGCCGGCCTGCCTATCGGTGGTGGCAAAAGCGTTATCATCGGCAACCCAAAGACTGACAAGACCCCTGCCCTGTTTGAAGCCCTGGGTGAAGCCCTGGAGCGCCTTGGCGGTCGTTATGTGACGGCAGAAGATGTCGGCACCAGCCCGGCCGATATGGCCAATGTTGCCAGCAAGACCAGGTACGTCGCCGGCTTGGGTGACCGTGGTGATCCATCCCCTTACACTGCGCTGGGCTGCTTTGTTGGTGCCCAGGCTGCGGTAAAACACCATTTAAAACGTGACAGCTTTGATGGCCTGACCGTGGCACTGCAAGGTCTGGGTCATGTCGGTTATGACTATGCACGTCAGTTGAAAGAAGCCGGTGCCAGACTTATCGTGACAGATATCGATCAGGCTGCACTGAAACGCGCGCAGGAAGAGCTGGGCGCAGAAGTCGTCGCAATCGACGCCATCTACGATGTGGAAGCTGATATCTATGCACCCTGCGCCCTGGGTGCCACCCTGAACCCGGACACGCTGTCACGTCTGAAAGCCAGGATCGTTGCAGGTGGTGCCAACAATCAGTTGGCAACACCGGAGATGGGTGAAATCTGCCGTCAAAAAGGTATTTTGTATGCACCTGATTTTGTCATCAATGCCGGTGGCATCATCAAGGTGTGCTATGAATACCTGAACACGCCGGAAGACGGCATGGTCGCCCACGTGCGCCGTATTGGTGACACGCTGGCTGAAGTATTTGCCCGCGCCGACGCTGAAGGTTTGCCAACCAGCGTTGTTGCCGATCGTATTGCGGAAGCGAAGTTCAAAAAATAGATCTATCGCAGTTGCAACCCCGGTTGCAAGTCCGTCCTGTTGAAATTAAAAGCCACCAGAACCATGTGTTGTGGTGGCTTTTTCAATTATGGGTACATACACAATTTGTATCTCTATTTGTATCTCAATTTGTATCTCCCTCAATTCCAGCGATCTGTATCTATTCCCTCCATCTTAAAAAGCTTATTCTGCCTGCTGACACAAAAACGGAGCAGAGAGCCATGACCGCGCTATCAAATATACGCATGCTGACCCATTACAAGGCCTGGGCAGATGACAAGATGTTTTCCATGCTCAATGCCATACCAGAGGAAGAAGTCCTGCGTCCCCGGGCGACGCGCTTTGGCAATATGCTGCACACCATGAATCATGTCCACGTCATCGACGATGTGTTTCGTGCGCATCTGCTGGGGCAACAGCATGGCTATCAGGATCGCAATACGGCCAGTACACCGCCATTGCACGAATTGTGGGATACCGTAAAAAATATGGATCAGTGGTACCGGGATTTCACCCGGGACCTCAGTGAAGCTGATCTGGAACGCGTCATCCATTTCAATTTCATCGGTGGCGGCCAGGGCGTCATGAGCTGCCAGGAAATGCTGATGCATGTCGTCAATCATGCCACTTACCACCGCGGCTTTGTCGGCGACATGATGTATCAGGCAGGTGTCATGCCCCAGTCCAGCGACCTTACCGTATTTGTCAGGGACGTGCTACGGGCCTGACGATTGTTTTGGTTCTGGCAGAAAACCGGGCAGTCTGCGGGGCACTTGAAACAGTCAGCTTTCGGGCTTACACTCACAGGCTTGTCCACTCCACCTTGTCAGACCATGACCATACTCACGACTGCACGCCTGCGCCTGGAACCATTTACTGACAGCCATTTTGAAGGTCTGTCGCGCATGAACAGTGAGCCTGAAGTCATGCGTTACATCACAGGCAAGCCGGAAACACCGGAAGAAACCCTGTCTGTCATAGAACGCGTCAAAGGACGCTGGGTAGAATTTGGTTTTTCCTGGTGGAGTTTTATCGAACTTGACACCAATGAAATCATCGGTGCCGGTTGCATACAATATCTGGGACGCGACCCGGCCAACCCACTGGAAATTGGATGGCGCCTGCGCAAGGATAAATGGAATAAGGGCTATGCCTCAGAAGCCGCACAGGCCATGGCAACATTTGCCTTTGAGACGGTCAAGGGTGACTCTTTATTTGCGGTCTGCCATCAGGAAAACCTGGCATCCGCGCACGTCATGAAAAAGCTGGGCATGCAGTACCGTGGCATAGAACGATGGTATGACATGGATACGGCAGTATACGTGATGAGTCGGGAAGACTGGCTCGCCCGCGCCTGACCTGTGAGGCACAGGTACAGCGCATAATAGGCTGACTTCAATGCGTGAATTCAATGCGCGAATTCAATGCGCGAATTTCAGTGCGCAGTTTTCAATATGCAGATCAGCCATCTACCGCAACGATGATGCGGTTACGACCGTTTTCCTTGGCCTGATACAAAGCCATGTCGCTGCGTGACAGCGACACATCTGCATCAATATCGCTGGCCTGCATGACGGCAATGCCTATGCTGACGGTGACGGGAATAATTTGTCCATTCGCATTGACCGGCGTTTCGCGCATTTGCTTTTGTACCCTTTGTGCAAACACGGTCGCTTCTGACACACTCGCACCAGCCAGGACGACGGCAAATTCTTCGCCGCCCACACGGCCAGCGTAATCTGTCTTGCGCAATTCATCGTCCAGGATATGGGCAAAATGTCTGAGTACCAAATCACCGACGGCATGACCATGGGTATCGTTGATGATTTTAAAATTGTCCAGATCACACATCAATACCGCAGATGCCTTACCGGCACCACGCTGTATGCGGGCCAGTTCTTCTTCCATGCGTCCCATGAAACTGCGCCGGTTAGGAATTTGTGTCAGAAAATCGATAGTCGCCAGTTCCTGCAATTCCTGTTCTATGCGCTTGCGTTCGGTCACATCAGTGATGAAACCATGCCACAGAGTTGCGCCATCCGGCAGGCGACGTGGTCGCGCATCCATCTGACGCCAGCGCATGCCTTGCTGCGGCAGATTGACGCGGTATTCGTGATGCAAATGTTCCAGACGACTTGACGATGTCAGGATAGCTGCCCGGTAAGCCGGAAAATCCTCAGGGTGAATACGTGCATGAATCAAGTCCACGCATTCCTTCATTTGTGCCGGCGTCAGTTCATAGATATCGCGTATGCCTTCGCTAACATAGGAAAAACACTCCTTGCCATCCGGCTGCATGCGGTACTGGTATGCCAGGCCAGGTACTTCATTGGTCAGGCAGGTCACCAGGTCAACACTTTGTTGCAGACGCTCTGACAGTGCGCGCATGGTGGTGATATCGGTCGTGGTGCCCAGCATGCGCAGGGGCTTGCCATCTTCTGCCCGGCTGACCACTTTGCCACGGCTGGATATCCATTTATAACTTCCATCCTTGCAACGAACCCGGTGTTCGACTGCATAGCTTTCTGTCTTGCCATCAAAATGCGCCTGTATGGTAGCCTGCACATAGGCTCGGTCTTCCGGGTGCAGGCGCGCATAACTGTCTTCTATGCGGTTGGATATCTCGTTGTCGGCATAGCCGAGTATGGCTTTCCAGCCGGGTGAGTAATGAATTTCTCCAGACTGGATATCCCGGTCCCAGATGCCGGTTGCACTGCCTTCTATCGCCAGTGCCATGCGCATCATATTGGCGTGACTTTTGCGCGAGATATCGTGTGCTGCCTGTATTTTTTTCTGATCGGCGCGGTATTCGGCGATAGTGGAAATCATGCCTGGAAGTTCGGACAACACCTCGGCCGGCAATCTGGTGAATGCCTGATCTGCCTGTTGCAGCAGTACCAACCCACCCAGCAAGGTTTGCCCGGCACGGCGGACAGGCACACAGCCAACAAGGAATAGCTGTGGCGTAAGCATCGTGCTATGCGGGCTGGTCTGTCGAAAAACGCTGGCTTCCAGCAAAGCTTCGGCCCCGACTATCTCTTCTGCCGACCTGTCCAGCATGGCAAATATGTCTTGCGCAGTTGACTGGGTGACAAGGCTATTCAGTTCGTCCTGATACAGGCTGGTGGCAAACCATTCTGTAAGCCTGTCTTCATCTGTACCGGCCAATATCAGAATAGCCACACAACCAGGATATTTCTGTTCCAGGCTGCCAATCAACTGTTGCAATAATTCATCATAGGGAACTTTATGCGCGATTCCCGACAGGATGAGGCGGTAAAGTGCCAGCACATGCTGGCTGCCATGCGGGTTGCCATTCTGGCTTTCAAACGAAGTATCCAAACTCATCAACCTCAGGCATCCTCTGGGGAAATACCCTGAACCTGCCTTGCCGACAAAGCAATAACAGCTATGTCATATTCTGGCATGTCAGTGCATTTCATAAAGGCAACAGCTTGCTGCACCGTGCCTGCCAATCATATACCAAAGTCACTTTGCGTGACGCGCGTGTTCTATCTGCCTGCTACCAGCCTTGTTGCTTCAATGCCTCAATTTCAAAATCGCCATCATCAAGCAGTCGTTCCCATCCGGCAAACTTGCCCAAGCCCAGGGTTTTTGCCATCGATAGCAAGAGACTCTGCCCTGCCGCTGCGCGTTCCGGAATCAGTTGATAGACTGGGTCTTTAAACGCTGTTGCCGGCGTGGTAAATGTCCAGCCCATGTCACGGAATTGTTGTATCACATCACCCAGCCACATGGCATTGATGAGGTTATGGTGCATCAGTATGATTTGTGGAATATCGCGCCCCTGTAATTGCCATGACAAGGCGCGATAAGCTTCTGCGCGTTGTCGCACATGGGCAAGGTAAGCCAGCTTGATGGGGGTCACATCCGCTTGCGGATTTTTTTCCAGCACTGCTGTCAGTTTTTCATTTAAACGCCAGTCGCTGGTGTCCAGGCTGACATAGGCATTCCTATAATTTTGCTGTTTTAAAAAACTGCGCATGCCATCACGTTTTTCTGGCGTATTGCCTTCGCGCAAATAGGTATAGCGATACCATTTCTGATAACCGGACAAGCTGCTGATGATCTTGTCGCAGTCGAGTATTTCTTGCTGGTATTGGGCCAGACTGACTTTCTCGCTATGCAGATCAGGGTGGGTCATGCTGTGGTTGCCTATCGCATGTCCGGCATCGGACCAGGCTTTGGCCAGCGCATAACCGGCAGGCTGATTCGCGCCATTGTCTCCCGTCACGAACAAGGCCGCCGATACGCCATGGCTGGCCAGGGCATCCAGCATGGCTTGATTGCGTTGCTGAGGACTGAGCTTTGGTGTCTGCTCCAACTGGGGACCATCATCAAAAGTGAAAGCGACTGTCTGTGCATGGCAATTGCCAACAAAAAGCAGCAGTGCCGTTATGCAGTTGCAACTGAATGAGGAAAGATCGTGGCGGAATATTTTCATTGTGATTCAGGAAGTTGAAATGCGGATCAAGGCAATAGCATAACACCAGGCTTTTACACGATGCGTTATAGCAATATCACGCACTACCGGGCGCAGCAATAAGTTGATGCAATCTGATGCAATAGTAGATAAATATTCCAATCTGACATCGGAGGCCTATAATTCTGCAAGCTCTGCCTGCGCTTCTGCGCTCCAGGATATGTGTCCGTAGTGTACACAGTGAACCAAAGTGAACAGTTGTGAACATATTCTGCTTCCAACCTGAGAAGATATCAACATGAGGAGATATGAACATGAGTACCGTTACTGCACACGAACCTGGCGCATTTTGCTGGGTAGAACTTGCCACCAATGATCAAAAGGCCGCCAAGGCATTTTACGGTGAACTTTTCGGCTGGACTGCCAATGACCAGGACATGGGACCAGAAGGCGTGTACACCATTTTCCAGCGCAAGGGTAACGATGCCGCTGCCGCTTATACCCTGCATGCCGAACGTCAGGCCGGCATCCCACCGCACTGGATGATTTATATATCCAGCGAGAACGCGGAAGCAACAGCAAAACGCTGTACCGAACTGGGTGGGGAAATCGTGATGCCTGCATTTGATGTGTATGATCTGGGCCGCATGGCGGTATTGAAAGACCCTGCCGGTGCATTTCATAATATCTGGCAACCCGGCAAGAACACGGGTCTGGGCGTCCACAATGAACCTGGTGCCTTTTGTTGGGGACAGCTCAATACCAGCGATACGGCAAAGGCAGAAGCGTATTACACCGCCTTGTTTGGCTGGGGTACCAGCACCGGTACAGGCGGTGGCATGACTTATACGGAATGGCAGCATAACGGCACACCGATAGGCGGCATGATGGCCTTGCCGGATGGTCTTATGGCACCATCACACTGGCTGGCGTATTTCAGTGTGGAAGACTGTGATGCGTCCGCAGCCAAAGCCCAGGCCCTGGGTGCCGCCACCTATGTCGCGCCCAGCGACATTCCCAATACTGGTCGCTTTGCGGTTCTGGCCGATCCGCAAGGTGCCGTGTTCGCGATTTACCAGCAAAGTTAAATGCCGCAATAAAGCCATCACAGCCCCGGCTTGCGTATTCAGCCTTGTTGCAAAAAACTGATTGCGCGTGCGACACCCAGCCTGGGGCTGGACAAGACTTGCTTGCCTACGTCGGCCAAAGCCAGTGCTGCGGCTGCCATGGATGCCTGTGCCAATACGATGACATCGATATCGGCTGCATGCTTGTGCATCTGGTTTCTGACTGCCGTGCTGATCGCTTGCAGATAAGCGTCGCTGTCGCCTTGCAGGAAATACGCCCATGCATCACTGACCAGCAAATTGCTGATGCTGACAGGCTTGCCCAGTGCATGGGCTGATTCCATCAGTAATTCAGTGGTTGGCAACAAGGTCGTTTCCAACGCTGCCACCAGCAAAATACGTGGGCCCAATATGACAGCATAATCAGCCATGGCGCGATCTATTCTGGCCGTTTGAAAGCCCGTATGCACTGACATGTGCTCTGCCACGCCACCTATGCTGGAACATGTGCACACTACCAGGCGTGCACCACTGGCCGCAGCCTCTTGCATTGCGCTCTCTACATCCTTGACAACCGTCGTATGAGCAGCGCCCAGTTGCTGGGCACTTGCCAGCAAGGATGGTGCTACCTGATGATGCACTTTGAGTCCCGGTGCCATTTCCTGCACCAGGGCTTCAAAGCCGGCCACATGTACAGGCGAGGTATGTAAAAAAGCGAGCTCATGCTGCATGCGGTCGGTTTTCCTTCAATTGAGTTTTTTCATATGGGCGACAAGCTGGTCGAGCGCGGTGCCCCAGCCCTGATGAAATCCCATGTCCATATGTTTCTGTTTGTCTTCTGCATTTTTATGCAGGACGACTGCCTTATACTTTGTTCCCGCGTCATGGGCTTCAAATGTGATGATGGCAGTCATGAACGCATTGCCGGTAGGGCGAAAGCCAGGGCCAAGGGCATCGGTGAATACCAGTTTCTGACCATGAATGACTTCCAGGTAACAGCCTGTATTGTCGTGATCAACACCTTCGGGTGAACGCATGACCGTACGGAAGATACCGCCAGCTTTCAAATCAATTTCACAGTCTACGGTTTTCCAGGGTGCTGGCGTAAACCATTCGACCAGGTGCGCAGGCGTGGTCCAGGCCGCCCAGGCCAGCGATGGCGGGATATCGACGATACGTTCAAGTACCAGATCAAATTTGTTTTCTTCTTTGTTTTCCTCTGCACTCACTTCAGACATCGCGATTCTCCTTCATGTTGTTCAGATATTCATCGAGTTGATTAAAGCGGCTTTCCCAATCGCTGCGCTGCCGGGATAACCAGAGTTCGGCCTCTTTTAAAGCCTGTGGTGCCAGTTGATACGTCCTGACCCTACCGTTTTTTTCCGACATCACCAGGCCAGAATCTTCAAGTACCCGCAAATGCTGGGTAAATGATGGCAATGCCATGTCGAAATCCTGCGCCAGTTCGCTCACCGCTGCCGGTCCGCGACACAGACGTGCCAGTACGGCTCGCCGGGTCGTATCACCGAGAGCTGAAAACAGGTGGTCGAGTTGCTGGTCTAGCTGAGTATCAAGCTGAGTGCCGAGCTGAGTGCCGAGGTGCAAATGATGAGCAGACATGCATATTAATATAGTCCAGATTAATACTTAGGTAAATACCTTTGTGTTAAAAACGACTTATTGCGCGATTTTTTCTTCTTGCCGCAGATGCTTGAGACTTTGATCAAAGATATCTTGCAGATATCTATAGCGGGGAGACAGGTAAATATAGACCGGCTTCACAAACAGGTCTTGTAGGAAATAGCTATCCGCAGCTTGGTGATTGTCTTCAAGAACCTTGCGCGCCATGGACATGGTCATAATGCAGGCATCACCCAATTTTCTTAACACCATGCCGGCACAATCCTGTTCAGAGTTGACTGCAATTAATTGCTCCACTTCCTTGCGTGCTGCAATAGCAGCGTTGCCACGTACATAAAATACTTTATGTTTGCTCAGATCATTCAGGGATTTGACGATGAATGTCTTGTCATGAGTCAGCACCCCAAAGCTCAACTGTCCCAGAGCAGTAGGCACACGAATCGCCGTTGGTGCCATATTCTGAAACTCTTCAAACCGTGGCAATTCACCAGCGATTTCACCATCCTGCAACATCTTGATGGCACGTCCGGATGGGTAAGCTGTCAGGCTGCATACCAGGCCATGTAGATGACACAGTTTTTCCAGCAAACGCTTGCTGTCGGCAAAGGCTTCACCAGCTTCGCTAAGAGAAGAAGAAAAATGCAATACCTCGCGCTCACTGGCCTGCTGACGGCAACTTCCATCAGCACAGACCAAAAATAAAAGCAGCAAAAGAATTCCACGCACAATCGACAGCTTTCAAATGAAGGCTGGTACTTCGTCTGCTACATCGGGAATGGCGATAACGCATTTCATAAACAGGGATGAAGCGCGCTCCAAAGGACAGAGACGGAGATTATGGAACCAGTTAAATGGCAGTATTTAACAATACCAGTCGGCTGACAAGCGCAACCTGAGATAGTGTTGCAGGGCAGATGAAGACCGGTAATTTCCGCAAAAAAATGATGGCTTCGACATGTCAAATCCATCATTTTCCCAGGAACCTGTCAGCACGGCCCTGTAGGTCAGTGCTGACGTGCAACTGATTGTGTCATCTATGTCATCTATGTCATCTATGTCATCTATGTCACCTATGTCACCTACGCCGCCTTTGCCAATTCGACCGGTTCTGCTGCCAGTGCCTCTGCCGTGCGTTCAGCATTGTAAAGTTCCAGATTCAGCAAACCCAGACGCTTGGCGACAATGGTTGGCACCAGGGCCTGGCCGGCCACATTGACGGCAGTACGCCCCATGTCGATGATGGGTTCCACCGCCAGCAACAAACCTACGCCTTCAAGCGGCAAGCCAACGGTAGACAGGGTCAGCGTCAACATGACGGTTGCACCCGTCGTACCAGCAGTCGCTGTAGAGCCAAGTACTGACACCAGGGCAATCAGGCCCAATTGCGTGACATCGAGATGCAAGCCATAAAATTGCGCGATAAAAATCGCCGAAATCGCCGGATAAATCGAAGCGCAGCCATCCATCTTGGTGGTTGCCCCCAAGGGCACGGCAAAAGCGGCATATTCACGTGGCACGCCCAGATAACGTTCTGTGACACGCTCAGTCAGTGGCATGGTGCCCATGGATGAACGCGAAACAAATCCCAGTTGCACTGCTGGCCAGACACCGCTGAAATACTGGCGCACTGACAAGCCATGGATGCGTATCAGCACAGGATACACAATAAACAATACCAGCAACAGGCCAACATACACTGAAGCACTGAAACTGGCGAGTGAACCCAGCGCATCCCAACCATAACTGGCGACTGCATCACCCAGCAATGCCAGCGTGCCCAAGGGTGCCAGGCGAATAATCCACCATAATATTTTCTGCACTACGCCACCGACTGCATCGACCAGACGCAACAAGGGTTCTGCACGATCACCGATCTTGATTGCGGCAATCCCCACGGCAATGGAAATCACCAGTAACTGCAAGACGTTAAAACCAAGCTGCGTACTGGCAACTGCCTTCTCACCTACCAGTTTCACTGAACTGCTGGCTGTCATACCAAGAATATTCCCCGGCAGCAGCTGATTTAAAAAAGCCCACCAGGAACCTGTCCTTGATGGCGCCCCTGCCTTGGTCACGTCGACCACGGCACCGGCACCCGGATTCGCCAGCAGGCCAATCGCCAAGCCGATCGCAACAGCGATAAAAGCCGTAATGGCAAACCAGATCAGGGTTTGTGTCGCCAATTGCGCCGCATTTTGCAAACGCCGCAGATTGGCGATACTGCTGACTACCGCAGTCAGAATCAGTGGTGGAATCATCAGTTTCAACAAGCCAACATAGGCATTGCCTACCGCACCCAGAGCAACCTGCAACCAGTTCGCCTCTGTTCCTTGTGTGCCCATGTTACGCGCCACCAGACCAACCAGTATCCCGGCGACCAGACCGACCACGATTTGCGGCCCGAAAGATTTCCACCAGCGTGCACCATGTCCACTGGGCAATGCCGATACACCTGCCTTGTTATTTGAAGTTTGCATATCCTTATTCCCTATCCTCAGAAGCAACTATATTGATGCCTGTATCATGCACCAAAGCCGCCTCTATTAGAACTCATTTCTCAATAGAAGCGCATGCGTTTACCTCATAAGACAAGGCTGGCAGGATACGTGAGGTAAACCCTTGGTGGATTCACTGGTTCAGGTGCATTGCTGCGGTATCCGGATCAGTAAGCTGTTTGTGTTTACCGCCATTTAAAAAACCTTTCATAAAACGGCGGCGCACCAGAAAATGATAGCTGAGCAGACAAAACAATGTCGTTAGCAGGATATTGCAAGTCATTCTTGCTACCGCACCCAGGGGGCTGTGATACAGCAAAATACCAAATCCTATGGTTCCCAGCATGTGTACCAGATAGACCCAGTAAGAACTGTCGGCCATATAGGTGAGCACGCGATTCTGGCCGGGCAGATAGCGCAGGAATGCGCCAATCAGGCCAAAACTCCAGAGCCAGCTGACGCAATTATATAAATATGCCATTACCCACTGCATGCCATAGCTTACCGGTTCTGCGTCACCAACATGCTTGATCACACCCAAAAACACGATGAACACTGGTAAGCCAGCAATCATGTAAAACCAGCTTTTGCGTGCAAAATTTTCCAGCAACTCGCTCTGATAGTGATAAAGAAAAACACCAAATGTGAAAAATAGACCGCTGTGTATCAACTCTGCCGGATGAGGCACAAACGACCCCAGCGGAGTAACAACACCGCTGCGATAAAAACCACCCGCTACAGCCAGCGGCAAGGCCAGCAAGAATATACCCCACCAGTTCATGCCCAGTACTTTCCAGACTCTGGCAAAGCTTCCCTGCCACCCAGAGGGAACATGGACCGACAGGCGCAGCAGCAAAGCATACGCCAGACAATACAAAAACAGATAATAGATGAACCACAAATGCAGCAACGATACCTGGGGCCGGTCCGGAATTTGCGGAATAAGCGCGAAATCCACCCCTATCGTTCCATACGCATTCAAATGCGCATACACCGCCACCAGCAAACCCATGGCGATAGACAGTGCGGGCCAGAACAGCAAAAAAGGCCAAACCAGCTTGCGCACTCTTTGCCGCAACATGGCCGCAGTTCCACGCCGTGCAGCCAGCATGGCAACAAAGAAACCAGCCAGTATGAAAAACACCGGCATGCGAAAAGCGTGGATAAAAATAATCAACAAATCTGCCAGCAAACTGGTCTGACTGTCACGCCAGGGTGTAGGTGCCGGATTCACCATGTAATTGACCGACACATGCACCACGATGCCCAGCCACATCATGATGGCACGGAGATTATCGAGGGAATGCAGGCGCTGATTAGTATTCATATATTCCTGCTCTCAAGATTTGGAAACTGCTACAAACGATACATCCAGTCGCTTTCCCTGTTCCTGGCATCGTTCAGCAATTGTTGTGGACTGCGACCTGAGATATCTTTGCAATCGCGGATCAGGTGAGATTGATCGGCATAACCCTGGGTGCTGGCATGTTCAGCCCAATTCGGCACATGCCCCTGTGCCAGGCCCAGCAAAATCTGGCTATGGCTGCGCTTGGCACGCCACAATCTGGACAAGCCCAATAAAGGTAAACCTGCTTCCTTTCTGGCCCGTCTTTGCACCTGACGTTCACCGACACCAAGCAAACTGCAACTCAGACGCAGGCTCAGATTCTTCCCCATCTTGCGCAAGCGCGACCAGGGGTTGGCACACAAAGGACTGGCATATTGCGCCACATGGCTTTCTATTAGTTGACGCCGTTCTGCATCATCGCTGGCCAGGGCAACCGCTTCCAGCAAAGCCCGGCCCTGCAAATTCAAACTTGCCCGGGCATCAACAAAGCGATCTTGCACTATCGATAAATCCAGTTCAAACAAGGCATGAAAAGCATCCGCATAAAACACCGCCATAAAACTATGCCGCTCACCGATATTCACGGAAATCCCATACTGACTCTGACACCCAGCCAGAAATATCTGCGGCAAACGCTGGTCACGTTCCGCTTCACCTTGTTGCACCAGAGCAAGTTCCCCTTCCAGCATCCAGGTAATGCAACAAAAAGGCGAAGCAGGAAAATGATTCAACTGATCCAGCCCATCCAGACCACTACCACGGGTATCACGCACCACATACATCAACACATGCTCAGCCACCTGCCCACTGGCCGGCCAGATATGAGTTTGCGCCTTGGTGCTTATGTCAGTCTTATGCATGATGTGGATGCTACCCGCTTGATTGCAGTATGTATTGTACGTTTACGACATTTTTTGGATTGTTTAAGGAAATTTGTATTTTATTTGTGAGCTTCTTACTGGATAGCCAATCAATTCGTACAGGACTGTAAAGGTGGAAATTGAGAAGAACGATGCGTGAAACGTGGTGAGGCTGTGGCTGTGGCTGTGGCTGTTGCTGTTGGCTTTGTTTTTGTTTTTGTTTTTGTTTTTGACTTTAATCCGCTTGGGACGATGTAATTTGTGCTTCACAGAAAATGGAAAAAGAAGATCCGATGTTTGAGCGAAGCGAGTTGCGGATCTTCCCATTTTTTGGGATGCACAAATTATGCTGAAGCGTAGCGTAAGCACCCGAAGGGCGAGTCTGCGGTCGCCTTTTCTTTGGATACTTTATTTTGGCGAAGCAAAAGAAAGTATCTCGGCCGCCGGGCCGAGACCCGGCTTGTCTCCACGAAGGGCAATCATTTAATCAAAGTACGGCATACAACAAACGCCACTAGGCTCCAGCCTTCGCTGGAGCGACGATATGATGATTGCTGTTAATTGACTGAGACCCGGCTTGTGTCCACGAAGGGCAATCTTTCAATCAAAGTACGATATACAACGAACGTCGCTGGAGCGCCAGCCCGGTAGCCTCCTGCCTACGCAGGAGCGACGAGACTGCGATTGCCGTTGATTACCTCGAACCCGGCCTGGTTCTACGAAGGGCAATCATTTAATCAAAGTACGGCATACAACAAACGCCACTAGGCTCCAGCCTTCGCTGGAGCGACGATATGATGATTGCTGTTAATTGACTGAGACTCGGCTTGTGTCCACGAAGGACAATCATTTAATCAAAGTACGGAGCACACAACGAACGCCGCTGGAGCGCCAGCCCGGTAGCCTCCATCCTGCGCAGGATCGACGATATGATGATTGCCGTCTATTGACAAAACCCCATCCTCATCCCCACCTTCTCCTTGAAGGAGAAAGAGCCAACAACAATTCAAGGTTCACAATATGCCAGATAGCAAAGAGCCATGAATGGCCCTGCCATGCTATTCAGCCTTCGCCCCCACAGGCTTGAACTGCCCCATCACATCCCTCTTCCCCCGCTCCAGATAAGGCACCGGCTTATCCATCCATTCCGGACGCGGGCTACCCAGCAAATAATGGTCAAAGAATTCCGCCATGTGCACGGTGTAATACTTCATGTTGTCGCGCTCTTTCAAGCCATGCTTTTCACCGTTGAAATTGAACCAGTAGGCTTCCTTGCCCAACTGGCGCAAGGCGGTGAAAAATTCTATGGCCTGGTACCAAGGTACTGCATCGTCATCATCATTGTGGATAGTCAGATAAGGAGTCTGTACTTTTTCGATATGGAATATCGGTGAATTTTCTATATATTCCGCAGTCTTGTTCCAGGGTGCACCACCCATGCGACTTTGCTGTTTTTCATACTGGAAGGCCCGGCTCATACCGGTGCCCCAGCGTATGCCGCCATAACCACTGATCATATTCGCCATCGATGCGCCAGCTTCCACCGCGCGGAACATATTGGTTTGGGTGATCAGGTAATTGATCTGGTAAGCACCCCAGCTATGACCCTGTATGCCGACACGTTTGGGATCGACATAGCCTTGCGCCAGCACTTTTTGTACTGCCGGTATCACGGCGTTATAGGCGCTCTTGCCTGGATGACCGGTCTTGTACACGATGTCCGGACGCAACACGATGTAGCCATTGCTCAGATAACGGGTGACATTGATGTTTTGACTCGGTGCAGGCGGAACATAGCGATGCAGATTGTCCGACATGTTTTCATAGATGTAGACCATCATCGGGTATTTTTTTGCCGGATCAAAATTCTCAGGCTTGGCCAGCAGTGCTTTCAGCTTCTTGCCATCCAGACTGGTATATTCAATCATCTCTTGCTTGCCCCAGTTGAATTGGGCTTGTTGCGGATTGGCATTGCTGATTTTTTGCGGGTTCTGCAAAGCCAGGTTACTACTCCATAAATCTGGAAACTCTGTAAAACTTTGCTGCGTGAACAAGACCGTGTCTGCGTTCTTGGCCTTGATCAGGCCGGCAATCATTTTGTCTGCGTGCATCAGTTTTACTGGCTCACCTGATTTTGGATTTTGCTGATAATAACCAGTGGAACGATTCGTTTCATTGGTCGCAGCCAGTATCCAAGAATCAGTCGGCAAGGCCTTGGCTTCGGCAACTGGCGAAGGTTCGTCGGCAGGTGGTTTCTTCTCCATGTCGACAGGTACATAGCGCAGTTCCAGACTATGTTTGCGACCATAACCAGCAGTCAGGTTACGACTGGACTGGTTTTGCGGATTGACTTCCCACAAATCGAATTGATCATACAAAACCACACTGGCATCGTCTTCAGTCCAGCCAGCAAAACCATAGGCATCCTTGACCTCTGGCGTGTCACGTTTGGCATCTTCAAAGCGTGCCTTGATTTTTCCGGTCAGGTTGGTCTTGCTGCCATCGGCGGTGGACCAACTGAACCAGGTACTGTTATTCGCATCGAAAGCCAGCACATATTTTCCGCCAGGTGACAGGCTCGGTACGTAACGCAATTTTTGCACCAGCAGGCGCGCCTGGCCAGTTTGCAAATCTACCGCATAGGCGTCGTGATACAGGGCATCCCAGGATTGTTGCATCTTGTAAGGCACATCACTGGCACCCATGGCAAAACGCGGATTATCATTCACCAGCACATTGGGAATGGTTTTATTGGCGAGCTGCACGAAACGTTGTTCGCCTACATGGAATACGGCCTTGTAGCTACGCTGTTTTTCTTTTTCTGCCTTGACCTTTTGCATGGATTGCAGCTCGGGGTCCTTCCAGTGCCAGAGATCAACCTTGAATGGCTCTGGTGCATCTTTAGGATCGGCCTTTGCCAGTTCTGCGGTACCAAAGAACAGGCGCTGTCCATCCTTGCTGAAACTCAGGCTACCGTGTTCACTGGGTAACCAGCCAGCTGGCAAACCTGCTGTGTCTGCCGTGACGATGGCTTTGGCTTCTGTATCGCCAGCACGCCAGTAATACAGGTTGAAGGCGGTGATGTCCTTGTCTGCTTTATCAGACTTATCAGACTTATCTGCATCAGCATTTTTTTTTCCGGCCTTATCGGCTTCAGCACGTTTCTTCGCCAGGTCGTCGCGATTGCTGACAAAGGCCAGTTGGCGTCCTGCCTCATCAAAGCGCAGGTGTTTGTAGCTGCCCGCGCCTGCCATGATGTAGCGTGCCGTGGTTTCTTGTGGGCTGACGAGATAAATACCTTCGCGCGCACCTTCTTTGGTGGCATCTTTGGTCAGCACATTAAAGGCCAGCAATTCACCATTCTTGGCCCAGGTAAAATCTGCCACGTCCTTGTAGCTAGTGCGTTTCGCATTGGCGACGTCAATCAACAAAAATTCTGTGCCTGATTCTTTTTTCTTGGCGGCAGCGGCAGCCGCGGCAGCGGCAGCCGCAGCAGCGGCCTGTTGATCATTGTCAGCATACTCATCATCCTTGCTGGCAGCTTCTGCTTCTTTCTTCGCGTCTTTCTTTACTTCTTTCGGTGCATCCAGCAAGACGGCGAGGAAATTGCCACCTTCTTCCGGCCAGGCGAAACGCTTGACGCGTTCTATATGTTCGACTTTACCAGTGGCAAGGTCCATGATACCCAGGCCAGATTTGGGAAGGTCATCCCCTTTCTTCTTTTCTTTCTTTGCCTTGTCCAGTTCCACGCGTGTGGCAGCCACTGCAAAAGCCACATAGCGACCATCTGCGCTGAACACTGGCGCGGTACCACGCGGGGCACGCCATTCGCGGCCATCCTTAAGATTCTTTACGACGACCTCACCGTCCGACTCTTGTCCGACCAGGGCATAGGCCGCCCAGTTACCATCACGGCTGATGACATTGCCCTGTATGCTGCGCCAGTTGGCATACACATCATGGGTGATGATTTTTTTGGCAGATACCGGGATTGCGCTGCCAACAGTAGCCTCAGTCTGCAAGGCAGCCGCATGGACAGCCGGGGTATGCATACCAAAACTCAGACCTATCAGCAGAGCGATGGCACAAAGCTGGCGCGTTGAAGATGGGATGGAGGGCATATCAGAAAATGGCAAAAAACGTGGATGCACGATGTTCACTGAGAAAACCTTTCTTCTTGTTTTGTTGGTGTTAATTGATGTTGGTTGGCATTACTTAAATTAATGACACGAGCAGACAGGACCACAGTTGTCTGCAAAAAAAAATTATATTATCCGGCTTATTTTGTGATTCAGGATTGCAGTTGCAAAGTTTTTGTCACGCGCATTTCCCCTTTTTCACCGGCACCTGAACCGCTGTTATGCGTTTCTTTTTTTATAACGATGAGACGATCACCGCTCAGGCCATAGACCAGATCTTCTTCATTTTTTGTTTCGAAACTGATGACGACAAATGCACGTCCTGAAATAGCCTGATGCATGCGACTGGCAATGGGGGTGCCATCAGCAGCGATCCAGATATCCAGGCTGCCTTCAAATTTCTTTACGTACTTGCGTTCTTTTTCGGTCAGCTTGTCGACTGGTATATCGAAGCTCAGCAAGCGTGCCGACTTGCCATTGTAGGTTTCTGTCTTTTCGGTTTTGAATATGGCTTTTTCCATTGCCCGCGTCAGATTGCCCACCGCTGAAATCATGGGGCGCAATTCGGATGCATTGACTTCGCGTATGGCAGCCAGACCGGGGGTTTTGGCTTTGGGGTCTTTTTCACGCGCGCGTTCTTCCACTTCCAGCCGGGCCAGCAAATCCTTGCCAAACAAGAGCTGCAAGCCACGCGGGCTGTCTTCCAGCAGGATGCTGGCCTGACCGTTCTGTTCTTCCTGCTCTTTACCTTCGCCCTGGCGACTCCAGGTTTTTGCTTCGACCAGGGCTTTGACTGGCGATTGTCCTGGCAAACGGGCCAAAGCAGCTTTCAGGTCACTCAATCCATCGGCTCTGGCCGCAGTAGCGGCCGCACTGAGCAGGCAGGTCGCACTCAATACCAGCAACTTCTTTTTTAGCGACATGAAATCCCCATTGCATTATTCAAGAATCAGCCGGGTCAGACCATCGCTACGCGGAATAGTTCAGCCTGGACGACCGGATAACCATTTGCGGTAAACCAGCAATGCCACTTGTGCATCATTGGCGGCATACATGATTTGCCTGTCATTCAATGGAGCAGCCCAGTTGGAGGTTGAAGTTTTCTTTGATTTTTGCAGATTCATGCCAAAAAATTTGGCAACTGCCGCCTTGGCTCCCATGTCACGCTGCTTGCTTTCGCGCATGACGCGTGCCAGGTCAAGGACATTCAACGGGGTGATGCCCAGCTTGATTTTTAGTCTTTTAACATCATCACCCAGGCCAAAACCAACCTTCAGTATTACTTTGGATTCGAGCAAGGCGCGTACGGCATCGGTATTGATGGCCTTCACCACTGGAAACAAATACGCCCTGGTGTCGGTTGCCAGTTGTATCAGATGGGGACCATCGGATTGCTGGCCTTTAAAAAAGACCGGCTTGGATTCGGTATCAAAACCCAGGATATCGGCATCACACATATGCGCGTACGCCTGTTCAGCATCTGCTGCTGTCTGTACCAGGAACACGTCACTGGCCTGTATGCCCGGGTAAGGGGGGAGGGAAATTACCTGATCTTCTGTCATGCCAGCATGATAAGGGAAATGCGGGTATCTGGCTGTCGCAGTGGGCAACACAGCTTGAAAAAATCTGGAAATTCCTTTTTAAAGCCCCCCATACCCAACAAATCAATATCTTTTTTATAATTTCCTGAAGATATCCTTACTCGTAACATGCGCAGCAAAGACCACAGGTAAAGAGCATGAAGTTGCCATATGAACATCATCAGTACAAATAGTTGGTCTCGCTCCTTTCGTGCTTTTCGTACTGTTCTGCGTGCTGTTATGTGTACTGTTCTGCGTGCTAATCGGATGGCAAAACAGCGGCTTCAGGCAATGCATCTGCTTGATCCGCTTTCAAAGGATCAATACGCCGTCTGCGTGGTCTGCTGCTGGACAAGGCCTCAATGATCAGTGCCTGACCATCGGGCAGTGAAATCGCCAGCTTTTCCTGTCCGTCATGCTTGAAATGGTAGACCGTGGCCGCGCCAACGGCAGCCGACTTCTCCAGGGTTGCCAGCATCAGCAAGTCTGGCAATTCTGTCACTTTTCCGGTGCGCCAGAGTAGTTTATTCATTGACGTGCTCGCGGAATTTGATAGTAAAACCGGCAGCATCCATGGGGCGGCCAAAATAATAACCCTGCACCTGGTTGCAGCCCATTTTGCGCAAAAGTTCAGCCTGCTCTTTCTTCTCAACTCCTTCGGCAACCACGCTCAGACCCAGGCTCAGCGCCATCGCAATGATGGCGCTGGCAATGGCTGCATCGTCCGGGTTTTCATGGATATCGTTGATGAAGGACTTATCGATCTTCAGTTCATCAATAGGAAAGCGCCGCAAGTAGGACAGACTGGAATAGCCGGTACCAAAATCATCAAGCGAAATGGAAAGACCGAGATTTTTTAAAGCACGCAGTGCCACCAGGGTGCTGCTGACATCCTGCATCACCATGCTCTCGGTCAGTTCCAGTGTGACTTGTGCGGGATCGGCACCGGTTTCAGTAAAAATACTGGCCACCCGTTCGGACAGGTCTTCTTGCCGGAACTGCCGGGGCGACATATTGACGGCAATTTTCAGGTCTGCCAGACCGGCTTTTTTCCAGCTCACCTGCTGCCGGCAGGCTTCGGCCAGAACCCATTCGCCCAGGGGTATGATCAGCCCGGTTTCTTCTGCCAGTGGAATAAATTCTATAGGGTGTATCAAGCCTATCTGCGGGTGATGCCAGCGCACCAGCGCCTCGGCACCAACAATACGGCCACTGGCCAGTTCTATCTTGGGCTGGTAATGCAGGGTAAATTCATGCCGCTCCAGCCCGCGTCGCAAGGCACCCTCCATGTTCAGGCGGCTGATGGCTGTCACACCCATTTCAGGGATAAACTGGCGCACGCTGTTACGTCCATGTTCCTTGACGCGGTACATGGCGATATCGGCATAGCGCAACAGTATCTCGCCATGGTCACCGTCCCTGGGGTACAGGGAAATGCCGATACTAGCCGTCACAAATACATCATGTCCATCGATTTCAAACGGGCGCGACAATGCACCCAGGATTTTTTCGGCAACAACATCCACATCACTGGTTTCAGGCAAATCGGTGAGTATGACGACAAACTCATCTCCGCCCAGGCGGGCGACGGTATCGGTTTCGCGCACACAGTGACTGAGCCTTTGCGCAACCTGTTTCAGCATTTCATCGCCAGCACCATGACCGGATGCATCGTTGATGAGTTTGAAGTGATCCAGATCAAGCAGCATCAGGCCCACCGACAGATCCTGGCGTTTGGCCCAGGCAATAGCCTGGGTGATGCGGTCATTTAATAAATTGCGATTGGCGAGACCGGTCAGACTGTCATGCGTGGCCTGGTATTCCAGCTCTTTCTGGTAATTGACACGTTCGCTGACATCATTGATGACACTGACGAAATGCGTGGTGGCTGCACCACTGGCATCCTTGACGGGTGAAATGTGCAATTCATTCCAGAACTGTGTACCATCCTTGCGGTAATTGCGCAATAGCGCGCAACCCGCTCTTTTTTCACGCAGGGCAGAGCGTATCTCTTGCAAATCAGGCTGGGCCAGATCTTCCCGGACCAGGAAGCGCCCTTCCCGCCCTATAACTTCCTGCGCCGTGTAGCCGGTGATTTTCTCGAAAGCCGGGTTCACATAGACAATCGAATGATCGCTGTCATCGCTACGGGTAATCATGATGCCATTGCTGCTCGACACCAGTGCCTGTTCGCGCAAGAGCAAAGCCTGCTCGACTTCCTTCAATTGGAATTTACTGTCAGTGATGTCCTGCTTGACGGCAACCAGATGTGTGATCACCCCATCCGTATTGCAGAGCGGGCTGACGATCTGCCTTTCCCAATACGTCGTACCGTCCTTGCGATGGCTGAGCACTTCACCCTGCCAGTGTTCACCGACTTTCAGGGCAAGAATAACCCGCATGACTTTCTCGTCCGCTGGATCACCAGAATTCCAGAACACATGCTGGCCCAGGACTTCACTGAGCTGATAGCCAGAAATGCGGCAAAAGCTGTCATTGCCATATTCCAGTTCGCCGCCGGCATTGGTGATCACCACGGCAAATGGACTTTGCTGCACAGACAATGCCAGCATTTCCATATTGTCTTGTAAATCATGGCGTTCATGTGTGCTACTCAGGGAGTGAACGGCGTGCGCCAGTTCTTTTGCGAAGCGGCTGAGTATATTGTAGGCATCACTGCTTTTGCCAAGGTCAAATTCTGCGCCCACCCGCAACTGCGCCAGCGCATGGCCATAATGCTGTAGCGGCAACACCAGATATTGCGTGCCTTGTTCTGCTTGCCTGTCAGCACGAAAACGATAGATTTCTGACTTGTCACCCAGGTCCAGTTCGATTTCAGCACACAGATAACCGGCACGCTGCACCAGGATGCGACAAAAACCACGCAACATCTCTGGTAACGCTGACGAATACCACAGGCAATGGGAAATCTCCCCCAGCAACAGATACCACTCTTCGAGCCGATGTGACTCGACATCCAAAGCATTCGTTTGGTCGATAATAGCCATTGCTTTGCGGTCTCCTGTTCAACACGCTGTTTTTATTGGCAAGTGAATTTTTATACCTTGTAGCCACACGAATTGCAACAAAAACCGCCAAAGCAGCGCTGTCTATTTATGCTGCAATTGCGTTTAAACAAATAGAAAATTGCTGAGATTTTTAAAAAATATTTACAAAAAGAATAATTTCCCTATTTTTATCTTTTCCGGTTTTCTCTTGAATTTCTCTGTGCCTCTGTGTCTCTGGGGTGAAAGGTCTTTAGTATTTCAACAATCTACAGGTTAAAATTAATAAAACAACATCAAGCAAATTCGCCTATACAGCGCAAAAGCCGTTAAAATCTAAGGTTTGGCAAACTTTATTCATCGCTTCTTAAAGAAGTGACAAAGGCAGATAGCACGATGCTCACATTTCAACAAATTATCCTGACATTACAAGATTACTGGGACAAACAAGGCTGCGCCCTGTTGCAACCTTACGATATGGAAGTGGGTGCGGGTACGTCGCACACAGGTACTTTCCTGCGCGCCATCGGGCCGGAACCATGGCGTGCCGCCTATGTACAGCCTTCCCGTCGTCCTAAAGACGGCCGCTATGGCGAAAACCCTAACCGTCTGCAACACTATTACCAGTATCAGGTGGTGTTGAAACCGGCACCGGAAAATATTCTTGATCTGTACCTGGGTTCATTGAAAGCCCTGGGTCTGGATTTGCAGCAAAACGACATTCGCTTTGTGGAAGATGACTGGGAAAACCCTACCCTGGGTGCCTGGGGTTTGGGCTGGGAAGTCTGGCTCAATGGCATGGAAGTCACGCAGTTCACTTATTTTCAGCAAGTCGGCGGCATTGATTGCAAGCCTATCCTGGGTGAAATTACTTACGGCATCGAACGTCTGGCCATGTATTTGCAAGGCGTGGAAAATGTATACGACCTGGTATGGACAGAACGTGAAGAGAATGGCCAGACCGTGCGCCTGTCTTATGGCGACGTCTTCCATCAAAATGAAGTCGAACAATCGACCTTCAATTTTGAATATTCCAATACCGATTTCCTGTTCTCTTTATTCACCAACTACGAAGCAGAAGCCAAGCGCCTGCTGGAAGTGACCGAGAAATCGCTGGCGCTGCCAGCCTATGAAATGATTTTGAAGGCTGCACATACCTTCAACTTGCTGGATGCGCGTGGAGCGATATCCGTGACCGAGCGTGCCGCCTACATAGGCCGCATCCGCAATCTGTCACGTGCCGTGGCTGCGGCTTACTATGCATCGCGTGAAGCACTGGGCTTCCCCATGTGCGCTGCGGATGACAGGCACAAGCCTGCTCCCGCCGCTGTAACTACAACTACAGTCGCCGCTGCATAAGCACCGCATAGCCAACAAGAACATCATTAAACAGATTCTGGCACAGCGCCGGAACGTAGGATAAGAAACATGAGCCAAACACTGTTAGTAGAATTATTTACCGAAGAGTTGCCACCCAAGGCACTGGCCAAACTGGGTGAAGCATTCAGCGCCGGCATCGTATCTGGCTTGAAATCACGCGATTTCCTGGAAGCTGAATCCGTCGCCACCAGCTATGCATCACCACGCCGCCTGGCGGTCAGTATCACAGGCGTACGTGCCACATCGCCAGACAAACTGATGCGTGAAAAAGTCTTGCCGGTATCCGTTGCACTGGATGCAGCGGGCAATGCCACACCACCGCTGGCCAAGAAACTGGCAGCGCTGGGCTTTCCCAATTTGCAAGTCAGTGATCTGGAACGTGCTGTTGATGGCAAGGCGGAGAGCTTCTTCTACAGCTATACAGCCGCAGGTACCGCGCTGGCACCGGCAGTACAAACTGCGCTGGAAGAAACCATAGGCAAGCTACCTATTCCTAAAGTCATGAGCTACCAGCGTCCTGATGGCGAGACTGTGCATTTTGTGCGCCCTGTGCACAAAATCATTGCCCTGCATGGTGCCGATATCGTACCCCTGTCTTTGCTGGGTTTGAACAGCGACCGCATTACCAAAGGCCATCGTTTCCTGTCTGCTGGTGAAGTCAGTATTGCCAAGGCTGAAGACTATGCCGCCAGTCTGAAAACCGAAGGCAAGGTCATCGCCAGCTTCAATGAGCGTAAAGAACAGATACGTGCTGCCCTGCTGGGCAAAGCCGGTGGCGATCAGGTACTGATGCCAGAAGCTCTGCTGGATGAAGTCACTGCCCTGGTGGAATGGCCAGTCGTGTATGAATGCAATTTCGAGCAGGAATTTTTGGCGGTACCGCAAGAATGTCTGATCCTGACCATGCAGACCAACCAGAAATATTTTGCCCTGACGGATGCCAATGGAAAATTGCGTTCACGTTTCCTTATCGTCTCGAACCTGGAAACCAGCGACCCGCAACATATCATCCAGGGTAATGAACGCGTCGTGCGTCCACGCCTGTCAGATGCTAAATTCTTCTTTGAGCAAGACAAGAAAAAGACCCTGGAATCACGCCTGCCTTTGCTGGCAAATGTGGTCTATCACAATAAACTGGGTAGCCAGGCAGAACGTACGCAACGCGTTAAAACCCTGGCAGGACAGATTGCTGCCGGCCTGAACGGCGATGTCACCCTGACCGAACGCGCCGCCCTGCTGGCCAAGACCGATTTGCTGACCGACATGGTGGGTGAATTCCCTGAGCTGCAAGGCATCATGGGTACCTACTATGCCCAGCACGATGGCGAGCATGCTGATGTCGCCGCTGCTGCATCTGAACATTATCAGCCACGTTTCGCCGGTGATGCGCTGCCAGCAACGCTGACAGGTACCGCCGTAGCCCTGGCAGACAAACTGGAAACCCTGGTCGGGATCTGGGGCATAGGCTTGCAGCCTACCGGTGACCGTGACCCATTTGCGCTGCGTCGCCATGCGCTGGGCATCTTGCGCATGCTGGTAGAAAAACGCCTGAACCTGTCGCTGAACACCTTGCTGACACAAGCGGTAGCACTGTTCGCTGGCAATGCCAATTTCACTGATCCGACAGCCGACGTGTTGAACTTCCTGTTTGATCGCCTGCGTGGTCAATTGCGTGACAAGGGTTTTTCACAAAGTGAAGTGGAAGCCGTAGTTGCCCAGCAACCAGACACGCTGGATAACATCGTTGAACGCCTGCAAGCCGTACAAGCCTTTGCTGCCCTGCCAGAATCAGAAGCGCTGGCAGCTGCCAACAAGCGTATTACCAATATCCTCAAGAAGGCCGAAGCTGCACCAGGCGCGGTGAATCCATCGCTGTTGCAGGAAGCTGCAGAACAGGCGCTGGCCAAAGCAATGGCCGATGTCAAACCGGAAGTGGATGCAGCCTTTGCCAAAGGCGACTTCACCAGCGCCCTGAAAACCCTGGCCGCGCTGCGTGCAGCCGTGGACAGTTTCTTCAATGATGTGATGGTGAATGCAGAAGACCTGGCCTTGCGTAACAACCGCCTGGCATTGCTGGCCAGCCTGCACGGCATGATGAATCAGGTAGCCGACATTTCCAAGCTGGCTGCCTGATAAAGTTATATAGTACAAACCAAGACCATGCAGATGACAGTAGTGCCGAGAACACCGGTACTACTGTTGCAAGCTTACGCAAACTGATGACCAATGAGAAGGACAGGCTATGAAACTCATCATTCTTGACCGGGATGGCGTCATCAATCAGGATTCGGATGACTTTATCAAGTCACCCGAAGAATGGAAACCCATTCCCGGTTCGCTACAGGCAATTGCTCGCCTGAACCAGGCGGGTTACCGCGTGGTCGTGGCCACCAATCAGTCTGGCGTGGGCCGCAAATTGTTTGATATGGCGACCCTGAATGCCATACACCAGAAAATGCATACTGCAGCTCAACAACTGGGTGCCACCATCGATGCGATTTTTTTCTGCCCGCATATGGCCGATGAAAACTGCGACTGTCGCAAACCCAAGCCCGGCATGTTGCAGGAAATTGCACGCCGCTATGACATTAATCTGAAAGGTGTGCATTGCGTAGGCGATTCGCTGCGCGATCTGCAATCGGGTTTTGTTGTCGGCTGTATCCCGCATCTGGTATTGACCGGCAAGGGTGCCAAGACCCAGGAAAAAGGTGGACTGCCGCCTGGCACGCAGGTCTATCCCGACCTGGCAGCGATGGTCGACAAACTGGTGGAAAACTCACCATCCGAATTTAATATCGCGATCTGAACGCGTTCAGCATCGCCGCAACTGGAGACTACATGCTTCGTTTTACCCTTTTTGTACGCTCACTGATATTCTTGCTGGTAATGGGCATAGTGACCATCGTCTGGGCCCCCATCAGCATGCTGTTTGCGTTTTTGCCGTATAACCAGCGCTATTACATCACGGCCCGCTGGAATGTCACCATTATCTGGGCAGCAAAAGTCATTTGCGGTATACGCTACCAGACCAAAGGCTTTGAAAATTTCCCTGATGGACCGGCCATTCTGCTATGTAAACATCAGTCAGCCTGGGAAACCATCTTTCTGTTGATGGCAACACCACGCCCGCTGGTATTCGTCTTCAAAAAAGAAATCACCTATATCCCTTTCTTTGGCTGGGCAATATCCATGCTGCGCATGATTCCTATCGACCGCAGCAAGGGCAAGGATGCCTTCGCCCACGTCGTCACCCAGGGCCGCAAGCGCCTGGCCGATGGTCAGTGGATCATCATGTTCCCCGAAGGTACGCGTATCCCGGTTGGTAAAAAAGGCCAGTACAAAGGCGGCGGTGCCCGTCTGGCAGTGGAAACCAATACGCCTGTTGTACCTGTCGCGGTAAATTCTGGCGAATGCTGGCCCAAAAACTCTTTCACCAAATTGCCAGGTACAGTCACTGTATCCGTCGGCAAGCCGATTCCGCCGAATGACATGAATGCGGTTGAGTTAATGGCTGAAGTGGAAAAATGGATAGAAGCAGAAATGCGCGTGATTTCACCGCAGGTGTATCAATCTGAGCAAGCCAAATAAGCTATCCGGGCTGATGCGATCTGCGTCGGCCCACTCCCTCTGTTCTCAAGAAATTCTCAATTTCAGCCACAAAAACACGAAACCCTGAAAATAGGTCACACTATTGAATATGT
Organism: Undibacterium sp. Ji49W; assembly: GCF_049340205.1. Lineage (NCBI taxonomy): Bacteria > Pseudomonadati > Pseudomonadota > Betaproteobacteria > Burkholderiales > Oxalobacteraceae > Undibacterium > Undibacterium sp. Ji49W. Next base: position 228,080 of record NZ_JBMPOW010000008.1, read on the forward strand.
CAGCAAAAAATGCTGACCAAAAGTTCCATGTGATATTGAATCAGGATTACCCAGGCTGAAATGAAACCCCGCATTCCATCTATTGGCAAAGCCATACAAATGGCTTTGCAACTGGATTTATTCAGTGATTTTCTGGTGCCGGACAAACTGCGTCCCGCACCTGCCAGTCCCCCCACTCCAGCCAAAGACAGTATCCAGAAGGATGAAGTGCGTCCGTCAGTGCCGCCACCGTCCACCTTTGTCAACACCAGCAACAAGCGGCGCATCCTGATACAGGATTATTTGCTCGAATATGATTTGCAGCGTTCGAAACGCCGCAGCATCGGTTTTCTGATCAATGAAGATGGCTTGCGCATCACGGCACCGCGCTGGGTGACCGTAGCTGATATTGAAACAGCCATACACGAGAAACAAAGCTGGATATTGCGCAAGCTGACCGAGCGCCGGGACCGTACGCAGCGTCAGCTGGAACCAAAAATGCACTGGAAGGATGGCGCAAAACTCCCCTATCTGGGTGGCGAGATCACGCTACAGATAGCGCCAGCCTCTGTCAGTGGCACCCATTTCCTGGCAGACCAGGGTACGCTGATCATCAACCTTCCTTCCGATGCAGGCGAACAGCAGTTGAAAGACCGTGTACAAGCCTGGTTGCAGCAGGAGGCCAAACGGGTATTCAATGAACGCCTGCCGGTCTTTGCAGAAAAACTGAATGTACGCTATCAGAGCATGGCGCTGTCAGCAGCGACCACGCGCTGGGGTTCTTGTACCTCACAAGGAAAAATACGCCTGAACTGGCGACTGATCCATTTTTCACCGATGATTATTGACTATGTCGTCGCGCATGAACTGGCACATCTGCGGGAAATGAATCACAGTCCGCGTTTCTGGGCGACGGTACAATCCGTATTCCCCGACTTTGAACTGGCACGCAACAAGTTGCGCCAACATGCCAGCGCCGATCTGCCCGCCTTTTAAGTCTTGATTGCCAATCCTGCACGGATGGACCCGGCAGGATTGGTCAGAACCCGGACAAGCTAACGCACCTCACAAATCAGGCTACCCGATTTGTTTTCATTACTGGCATTTTCCTGGCTGTTACCAGCCGGGAAGCTGACCGGCGGACTGAATTGCATGCCTGGATTATTCGGTAACAGTACCGGCGGTTTCGAGAAGCTGACGGCATAGGCAAACTGTCCGGCTGATACCTCGAGCAAGCCGGCATCGTTTTTCAGGAAGATCGTCCCATCCAATACCTGGACATACAGGCCGGGCGGTCTGCCTGCACCCTGCGGATCATTGGCACCTGATAATTCAGGCGGTACATATTCGGCAATGAAGGTGGTGCCGCGTATGCCTATCGATGCCGTTGGGGTATTCAGGCCAAATCTTTCCTTGTTGCGCTTACCCAGAATACCGGTCACTGCACGCATGCCACCCTTGATCAGGGTCATGGCAAAACCGTCATTAGCTGGTTTGTCTTCTTCAAAAGAAAACTGGTCTATGCGCAATTGCGTATTGGGACGCAGGGTGACTTCACTGTTATCGGCAAACTTGATACGGGCATAGGTATCTTTTTCTGCAATCAGGATATCGCCCTGCTCGACCGTAGATTTTTGTGTCAATACCTTGACCGTACCATCAGTTTTCTTGACGAGCAAAGGCCCGCTCAGGTGCGTGACGGTACCTGCAACCTGTGCTGCGAAACTGAATGCGCAGCTCAGGCATAACGACAACAGGAAAAGAAACTTAATTGCAGTACAGTTTTTTATCAGTAGCATTTTTTGATACTCCGTTATCACTTGTGCCGGCAATACTGCTTCTTTGTTCGAACCTGGTTTCACGACCTGAATCACCGTTGCCACTCTCAAAGAAATTCGATGAATTGGTGATGGCATTGGTAATGGCCAGGGTGGAACTGATGTAACTGTTCAGGGCAGCATTGATGGAATTGGTCAGCACATTGCCAGTCCTGATATCACCGATAGGCAAGACGATCGTGCAGCCCAGCAAACCGGGATTGGCCGCACATTGCGCCAGTGTAGGCAAGACTGCCGAGCAACCGGCTATCGCCGGGTTGGCTGCGCAACTGGCCAGACTTGGCAATACCACGTTGCAGCCGGTAACAGTTGGTCTGGCGATACAGGCATTCAAGCTTGGCAATACCGCGCTGCAGCCAGCCGCAGATGGTGTGGCAATACAGGCTGTCAGACTTGGCAAGACCACACTGCATCCTGGCAAGGCAGGATTGGCCACGCAGGCACTCAAGCCTGGCAACACTGCCGTACATCCTGCCGTACCCGGATTGATGGTACAGGCAGCCAGGGTCGGCAATACCGCAGCACAACCTGCCAGCGCAGGGTTAGCCGTGCAGGCTGCCAGGCTTGGCAATATCACGCTGCAACCTGGCGTAGAAGGTGCTGCAATACAGGTCGCCAGTGTCGGCAAAATTTGTGAACACCCCGGCAGACTCTGGTTGGCTACGCAACTGACAATGCTTGGCAATACCACGCTGCAACCTGGCAGTGTTGGTGTGGCGAGACAACTGGCCAGGCCAGGCAGAACGCTGCTGCAACCGGCCAGCGTCGGTGTCGCTATACAGGCGCTGATACTGGGCAAGACTGCACTGCAACCCGGCAAAGTTGGACTGGCAGTGCAGGCCGCCAGCCCAGGCAGTATCACTGAGCAACCAGCCAGGCCAGGATTGGCAATGCAGGCGCTCAGGGTAGGCAAAACACTGCTGCAACCTGCCAGGGTCGGCGTTGCTATACAGGCAGCCAGACCAGGCAACACCACAGAGCAACCGGCCAGGCCCGGATTGGCAATACAGGCCGTTAGCGTCGGCAAGACATTGCTACAGCCGGCCAGTGTCGGTGTTGCTATACAGGCTGCAAGGCTGGGCAGGACCGCGCTACAGCCTGGCAGGCTGGGGCTGGCGGCACAAGCAGCCTGGGTGGGCAAGACTGCCGAACAACCAGACAAGCCAGGGTTGGCGATACAGGCACTCAGTGTGGGCAACACCACGCTGCAACCTGGCAAAGTTGGCGTGGCAGTACAGGCAGCCAGACTCGGCAAGATATTGCTGCAACCAGCCAGTGTCGGTGTTGCTATACAGGCTGCAAGGCTGGGCAGGACCGCGCTACAGCCAGGCAGGCTGGGGCTGGCGGCACAAGCAGCCAGGCTAGGCAAAACGGCACTGCAACCGGCCAAAGCCGGGTTCTGTGTACAGGCAGCCAGTGTAGGCAGGACTGCGCTACAGCCCGCAAGAGAAGGATTGGCAGTACATGCTGCGACCGATGGCAATACGGCAGAACAGCCAGCAATATTCGGCGCGACAATACAGGCCGCCAGGGCTGGCAGGATCACGCTGCATCCCTGTAGCGTAGGCGTGGCCATACATTGCGACAAACTAGGCAGCACGGCACTGCAACCATTGATGCCGGGGTTGGCAATACAGACTGTCAGGCTGGGCAATATGGCACTGCAACCCGCAGTCGACGGATTAGCAATGCATGAAGCCAGCGTCGGCAAAACCACACTGCATCCGGCAACACTGGGGTTGGCAATACAGGTACTCAGGCTAGGCAAGACATTGGCACAACCAAACAGAGACGGATTGGCGATACAGGCACCGATAGTCGGGAGTACCGCACTACATCCGGCGGTAGTCGGCGATACACGACAAGTCTCGGCGCTGGGCAAGACTACACTACAACCATTCAGAGCAGGATTGGCAATACAGGCAGCCAGGCTGGGCAATACTGAACTGCATCCGGCCAAAGTTGGTGTAGCAATACAGGCCGCCAGGCTAGGCAGCGGTGCATTCAAAAATGCCTGCTGGGTGACGCTACCGCCACTGACGGTACCAGAGATCAGGATGGCATCGCCAGCTTTCAGCAAAATATTACCCGATGTCGTCACCACACCGGTGGTTCCCACTGTCAGCTTGTCGGCAGTACTACCGCTGGCACCCGCTTCCAGCGTAATATTGCCGCCGTTGGCACTGGCCACAGTACCGTTGACAGTCAGGGGGCTATGCGCCACCAGGCTGATGTTACCGGCCTTGGTACGCACGGCATCACCATTGTCCAAAGTGATTGCACCCACATTGTCGATGCTGATATTGCCCGTGCTACCAGTAGAACTTTGCGTGACATTGCGCAGGTTCAGGGCACCGGTGTTATTGATCTTGATATCGGTGTTGCTACCCGTATTATTTGCGAGCAGCAAAGGCACCTGGGTCTGCAAGGCTGTTCCATTGCCGATACCATTGCCGGCAGTAGCATCCAGCGCCGCTCCACTGATCAGACCACCGGATTGCACGATGGCGCCACCGGTTGCCGACAATGTCACCGTCCCGGTACCAGCACTGATGGGTGCGCCGATGGTGATATTGCCACTATTCGCGGTCAGGTAAGCATTACCACTAGTGTTGATGCCATTCAAACTATAGCTGCCGGAGCCATTTCCGCCAGTCAGGTTACTGACATTGATACCCTGGGTATTCACAAAGCTGAAACTGGTCGCGCTTTTTGCTGCCAGATTGCTGATTACGTTCAGGCTGTTCAGGGTGATAGCACCATTCGCGACTACGCCCAGATCCTGTACGGTGATAGGGTTGATCTGGGTAATGTTCGAACCACTCAACAAGCCTATGCGTGTGGTGGTCAGGTGTTTGATATCAGTGGCAGCACTGGTATTGGTGTCCGTAATACTGACGACAGAAATGGGACCCGATGCTTCGGTCACATTGTCGCTGCCGATGGAAATATTGGCAGCACTGACCTTGTACAGATTGGTCACTGCAAGACAAGGGGAAGAACTGCAGGTAGCAGAACCTACAGTAATGGCGCGTCCGACTGTATAAGGACGAACACCAAAATCACCGGCAGTCACACTGCCTGGGCCACCAAGCACCAATTGATCGGCAATGAAGCCCACCTTGGCCGTCCCGGCATTGACGATATCAGAAATCGTCAGCGTGCCGGTACCCGAACTGACGATCACCGGCTGATTATTGGTGGTAATACCAGGAATGGAAGCAACGTTGGCAACGTTCAGATTGCCGGAACTAAATATATTCAGGCCACCGGTTCCCTGACCGCCAGGATTGAGGTCTGCTGCCAGTGAGCTGAAACTATTGCTGGTATTGGTCAGATTGACCGCACCCTTGGCCTGCACTGCCAGACTGCCGGTCAAGATGGCATTGCCCGCTGCCTGACTGATACCAGCATCAGAAGTCAGCTTGACACTGGAGGGAGCATTGATACCACTATAAGCATCTACGGTGGATACGTTGACGGGATTGACCGAGCGGTACAGGAAACTGCCGGTACTGGCCGAACCGGAAATCACGCCCGTGGTATTGGCTTCAGTCAAACTGACACTGTATCCGCGCGCCTGTACCGCGCTGGCACCATCAATAATTGCACCTGTTTGTTGCGAAATAGTATTGCCGGAATTCAAGGTAAGCGAGGTGTTTACGTTTTGCAAGGCACCGCCAGCACCCGAAGTCATGGGGGCTTTGATGTCGATTGCACCGCCACTCATGTTGCCGATACGCAGGCGTGCTGCGGTAACATTATTCAATTCAGCAGCAGAGAGTTCCAGGGTGCCGGTCAAGACATTCGTCGCCCCGGTAGCCAGGTGTATGGTACCGCCAGCATTGGAATCCAGCGTAACAGTGCCACTGCCAGCATTGACCGTGCCCAACAAATCCATCTTGTCGGATTTAATGGAAATGGCAGCGCCGGAACTATTGATCTGGGTACCGGCGACGGTACTGGTCATGGCATCTGCATCGGTGGACTGCAGGCTGATCGTACCGCCACCACTATTGATATTGCCGCCCGCCAGCAGATTCATGCCTCCCTGACTATTGATCGTGATCAAGCCATTATTGGCGAGCACAGGTGCGCTGATATTCGTGGTGGAGCCACTGGGTGAACTCAGGTAAATCGCCCCACCCGCTGTTTGCTGTTTGATACCATAACCGGTACCGCCGATATCACCAATCACCAGATTGCCACCAATACTGGCAATACGGATATCACCACTACCGGTATTGAGGGCATTCAGCTTGCTTGCCTGTACACCCATATTGTCAGTTGAAGTCGTGCCGTGCAGACCATTCACCGCCGTTATCTTCAGGTCCTTGGCATAGATGGTCGTACCATTTTGCTGAATCACGTCCGCGCCAGTGGTAATCGTCACATTGCCATTCGTGGAAGAATTGCCGCGTGCATCAATGCCACCCGAACCAACATTGATGAAGCCCGTGCTATTGACCAGAATGTCACCACCCACGCCTACCGTACCTGGTGTGGTCAGCAATGTCTTGAATGTGGTCTTGCCGCTGGCACTGGTACTGATCTGCCCGCTATTGGTGGTCAGCCTTGCCACCACGATATCGGCCGCCTGTGGTGATGCACCGGTGCCGGTTTGCAGGGTGATGGTGCCGGTACCGGATGCCCTTATTTCAAGATTGGGATCGGCACCAGTCAGATTGATGCCACGGGTAGCACTGACATCTGTCGCAGCGTTGCGGGTTCTGAGCGTCAGGTTGGAATTGCTTGGCAGGGATATCTGTCCGCCAAAAAAAGTACCACTGGTATCGATGTAATTGGCGGCTTCCAGCACGATGTTCGTGCCTGGGGTAAGCCCCTGGAGTTCGGACTGAAATACAGTGGTCGGGCCGGCATCGGAAAAATTGATCGTGCCTATGCCTGAACCCTGGAAGGTGCCGACACCATCCGATGCACCGTCACCAGTGCCACCGGCAATCGTGATGGAAGAAGGGTCAAGCAATAAGCTGCCGTTCTTGCCGCGTGCGGCACTGACATCTACTTTGGCATGAAAATCCAGGCTTTGCTTGCCCGAGGTTTCGACAAAACCGCCATTGCCGCTTTGCTGACCGCCACGTGCAGAAATGCTGCCATTAACACGTGTCACTTCATCCGACCAGACGATGACCTTGCCGCCATCACCACTCTTGCCAGCATTGGCAGCGATAGTCGCGTCGCTGCCGACAAAGGTGCGCTGCGCATTCATGACACCGGCATTGTCGCCGTGATAATCGCCGCCAACCAGGACCTGGCCACCGCCCGTATCACCGCTGGCATCCACTTTCGCGTTGCCGGCCAGCGCCACGCGCTGCCCCAGTATCTGGATGTCGCCGCCTTTACCGGCACCAGTCGCCGTAGTCAGACTACCGCTATCCAGGACCGTATCCTGACTGGCCTTGAAATATATTTTTCCATTCTCGCCAAGCACCGCTGTGTTGGCACTGACCAGCCCACGCTGATTAACCAATGCACCGTAAATACCGATCTTGCCACCGGCTGCAATCACCTGCCCCAGATTGACAGCCTGGTCCTTGCTGGCGCTGACCACTACCTGCACATCAGGATTGGCGGAATCAACCAGCTTCACTGACTGGCCTGCAGCCAGCAAGATGTCGCCATTGGGAGACGTGATGATGCCGCTGTTTTCGATATCCGGCGCAATCAGATACACGTGTCCACCTGCCGGGGTGGTAATGGCACCCTGGTTTGTAATCTTGCCTGCCTGTTCGCCCGCAGAAAAGTTCAGCTTGCCGGCTTTGAAATCACTGTCACTCATACCCAGGCTGGACACAACCAGACCATTCACATCCACCTGTGCGCCCTTGCCGAACAGAACGCCGTTCGGGTTGATCAGAAATACCCGTCCATTCGACTGCAATGCACCCAATATCTGTGAAGGATTCTGACCTGTAACGCGGTTCAATACCGCGCTATTCGAATTTTCTTGAATGAAGCGGGTAATATCACCGGCATTGATGGAAAAATCCTGCCAGTTGATGATGGCACCAGGCGTATTGGTAATCGTAAACAGATTACCGTCCTTGTTGAAAATCACCTTGCCATTGACCACTTGCGGCCCGACCGGATTGGCCATGCCGGGCGCGTGGCAAAAACAGGCCAGCAGCAAAGCTGGCAATAATTTGGGGAACAGCTGCGGTAATAGCTTTGGTAATAGCGTGGGTAAAGACCCGACGCGCTGGTTCGCCGCCAATGTGGATTCAGATTGAGCGAACATACTGGTTTCTTTCCTCATGCTCTTCCTCACCAATCATTAATAGTTCACGCCAAGTCTGACATGCAAGCGCCTGTCATCTTTGCTCAGTTCATCAGGTGTTTTCAGGGATTTGCCATAATCCATTTGCAGCGACATGGCGCGCGACATCGCCAGTCTGACGCCTATGCCGACACTGGCAAGGGAAGACGAACTGGGTTCGCCAGGCAAAGCCTTGTTACGCGACAGATGAGCGGCGTCATAAAATCCCAGTAGCTGGCATTGTGTGAAACTGGCAGTAAAACTGGCGCACAGGTTGGGCGTATAAATCTCTGCGCTGATCAGGGTGCCATAATCATTAGCCAGTGCACGTTCAGTGAAGCCGCGCACGCTACTGGCACCACCGGCACCAAACTGTTCGCCCGGCACCAGGCTATCCCGCGTATATTGGCCACTCAGCATCAGCTTCAGTTGCCATGCGGCGGGCAATACCCGGCTGAAACCGACGCCATAACGGAAGATGCTGTAACCAGCCGTTGCGCCACTGCGCACACGCTGGAAATCTTCGGTCTTGCCTTTTTCACCGCCAGGCAAATTATGCAGGGCGGTCAGGTAGACGCTGGTTTCGCTGCCAACAGAACTGAGTGTGCCGGAATACGTCAGACTCACAGGATGCACAGTGACATCACTGCCCAGTTGCACCCCAAGCAGTGAAACATTATTCTTGTAGGCCTTGTAATCAAAACCCAGGCTCAGGCGTGAATCAAAATCTTCCTTGCGGCCCAGACTATAGTTATAACGGGCACCAAGCACAGAACCGCGACCACTGACTGCCAGATCAAATATGCCGGCAACCACCGAACCGGAATCGACATTTGAATAACTGGCATACAGGTCCAGCGTATCCCCCAGGTCATAAAGCGGCAGGTGATAACCGACACCAAACACACTGTACTGGCTGGGCTTTTGCATGGTCGTTGTGTATTGCAGACTGAGCACATCGTCACGGCCGCTGATATTGGCATGCTGGAACAATAAACCCACATGGTTCTTGCCGGTATTGCTGTCACCGGAATTATCCAGATTGACACCGACGGTCCAGGGCTTGCTGTCGGTCACATTCAATACGGCATTCACTTCGCCTTCATCATTGGCGGTCTGGAATTGCAGATTGGTTTTCTTGGCGGGATTTTCATTCACCGCCTTCAAACTCTCAGACAGTTTTTTGACATTCGGTGTATCACCCTGACGCAATTGCGGCAGGCTGCGACGCACATTGGCCTCATCAAAAAACTTGTTGCCCTTGACGCTGACACTGCCTATGCGTGCCTGCACCACAATGAACTTGACCACACCATGATTCAATTCCTGTTCCGGCAACACCACCTGCACCAGGCTATAGCCTTTGTCGCGATAGGCTTTTTCCAATGCCTCCAGCGCTCTCTGCACATCGGCAAAACTGCGGCTCTTGCCAGTAAAAGGGGCCAATAAGGCATTGATCGCTGCTGGCGTCAGTAAGTTATTGCCCTTGACATCAAAACCACTGATTTCAAAGCGGCCGATGACGCTTTCAGTATCTTGTGCTGCCAACGGAGAGCTTGCACCCAGGCCGATGGCAAATGCCAGGCAAGCAGAAAGATGATGTGTGAAATGCTTGTTCTTCAACAGTCTCATACTAAGATTTCCCAGTTGCTGAGTCGTGCCAACAAGTTCTTGCTGCAGGAGGGATTGCATCCCCCCACAGATAGTAGCGATCGAAAAATACTGCGGTGTTACATCCAGACAGAAGCGAGCTGCTCTTTGGGTTCTGTGATCAGAACATGCACAAAAGAAATAGGCGACTTGCCTACTTAAGCGAAGTATCCTGCAATCCAATTCGGACCACAAGCGGAATGTTGCTATTTCTAACATCTCCTGTCCTGCCGTCAAATTGGACTTGATGTTTCTGCGTCTGCCGTGTTAATGCACACCGGGCACACTGCCTTGCTTGCACATTTGGTCGGCGCATTTATCCTGTTGCTGCATTTCAACAACTGAAGAAAATTCAAGCAGCATGACTTTTGTCATGTGCATACGCTGCTATTTCATAAAATTGCTCAAAAGAAAAAAGCTAAACTATACAATTCCTGCCAGCCGGGGACAAGGATAACCCCCGTCTATACGTGCCTAACAAAAAGTCAATCGCAGTAAACTGGTATTAGTGAATATGATGATGACAATCCTTCAGAATTTGTTGGGTTGCTCTCAGGACTCCCCCAAGAAGATTGAGATTTTTCAAGGGCGCGCAAGCGCCCTTTTTTTCCATCCAGCCATCCGGATCAGCATGTCAACAAATACATCAAGATTGCTGTCACTAGACGCGTTTCGTGGCTTCACCATCGCCAGCATGTTCCTGGTGAATAATCCGGGTGACTGGGGCCACCTGCATCCACCACTGGCCCATGCGGAATGGTCGGGCTGGACATTTACCGACTGTATTTTCCCTTTCTTCCTGTTCATCGTCGGGGTATCCCTGCATCTGTCGACCAATCAGAAAATCCTGGCGGGTTATGCACAAGGGCCTTTGCTAAGACAGTTGCTGAAGCGCGCATGCTGGATTTTCCTGATTGGCCTGATGCTGAATCTGATCCCCAGTTTTGATTTCCAGTCCGTGCGTATTCCTGGTGTATTGCAGCGCATTGCCCTGTGCACCATGCTGGCAGCGCCGCTGGTCATTTACTGCAACTGGCAACAGCAGTGCTGGTGGATACTCGCCCTGATGGCCCTGTATTCCATCATCATGCTGGGTGTAAGCGTACCGGATGCAGATGGCAACTGGGCCAGAGCAGCACTCGAACCAGGCAGGGATGCCGGTGCTTACCTGGACCGCTGGCTGCTGGACGGCCACCTGTGGAAACGGGCAAAGACCTGGGACCCGGAAGGCTTGCTGAGCAGTTTGCCGGCCGTGGCCAGTGTCATGCTGGGAGTCCTGACCGGGCGTTATCTGTCGACCAGCCTGGACCGTGCAGTCAAGACCGCCTGGTTATTCACAGCAGGACTGGCTTGCCTGGGACTGGGGCAAATACTGGACAGCGTGCTGATGCCCATTAATAAAAGCCTGTGGACACCTTCTTACAGCGTCTTCATGACCGGCTGGGCCCTGATCAGCTTCGCCTGTTTTTACTGGTTGCTGGATGCGAATCCTTCTGCCCGTCTGAAAACTGGTATGGCCCGCCTGTGCCATCCACTGGTCATGTATGGCATGAACGCCCTGTTTTTGTTTACCCTGTCTGGCCTGATCGCCAAGATGCTGGGATCTATCCATATCAGCGCCGCCGATGGCAGCAAGCCCAGCCTGCATGCGGTATTGTATGCACCGATCAAGGCTATGCCGCTAACGGCAGTGAATGCCTCTCTGCTCTACGCAGTGCTGTTCAACCTGATGATGTTACTGTTTGCCTGGGGAATGTGGAAGAAACGCTGGTTTGTGAAAGTGTAATGCAGTAGCATCTCAGGTCTTTCGCAGTTTTTGCATTTTTTTGGCGCATTGTCGCCTCCTTACGGCATCAGCATACGCATGTTTTCGTTTCAGAATTTTACCTTCACGGCCTCTTCCCTGAAAAAGATCAGGCTTCCACTATTAGCAGCCGGCATGGCTGCCATGCTCCTGGCCTGTAGCACAGCACCAGAAAAACCACTGCCCATCGCCAAAGGTAATAAAACTGACCTGACTATCGTTCCGCAAAATGCGCCGGTCAATTTTCCGGTGATGCCGCGCGAAGCACCGCCATTGCCGCGTGAATTCCGGGCCGCCTGGGTGTCAACCGTGGCAAATATAGACTGGCCTTCACGACGCGACCTGAACAGCGACAAACAAAAGGCCGAAGCCATCACCATCCTCGACAATGCGGTGCAACTGAAACTCAATGCGATTGTCTTGCAGGTGCGCCCGGCGGCGGATGCCATCTATCCATCCGGTATCGAACCCTGGTCAGAATTCCTGACCGGTGAACAGGGGCGTCCGCCGCAACCGTATTACGACCCGCTGCAATTCTGGGTCGAACAGGCGCATGCCCGCGGGTTGGAGCTGCATGCCTGGTTCAATCCCTATCGCGCCCGGACTGCTCAATCCAAAAGTGTCCTGGCCAGTAACCATATCAGCCGGATAGCCCCGCAAGCCGTCAAGACCTATGGTGACTTGCAATGGATGGACCCGGGTGAGCCTTACGCCATGCAGCAAACCCTGAACGTCATCATTGATGTCGTGCACCGCTATGATGTCGATGGCATCCATATTGATGATTATTTTTATCCTTATCCAATCAAGGCAGCGAATGGCAATGAAGTTGATTTTCCGGATGATCCATCCTGGATAGCCTATCTGCAATCTGGCGGACGCATGGCACGGGCTGACTGGAGGCGCAGCAACGTGAACCATCTGGTGGAAACCGTCAACCTGCGCGTGCACCAGGAAAAACCCTGGGTCAAATTTGGTGTCAGCCCCTTTGGCATAGGCCGTCCCGACCGGCTGCCAGCAGGTATCAGTGGCTTTAGCCAGTATGACAAGCTGTATGCCGATGTGGAACTGTGGCTGGCGAATGGCTGGCTGGATTACCTGGCACCACAACTGTACTGGCCCATCGGCCAGGGGCCGCAGGCGTTTAAGGTCTTGCATGATTACTGGCTGGAACAGAATGCCATGGCCCGCCATGTCTGGCCCGGTCTGTACACCAGCCGTATCGACAATAGTGATAAATCCTGGGCAGCAGATGAAATCCTGAACCAGGTCGATGTCATGCGCGAAAAAGGCGGTAACGGTCATGTACATTTCAGCATGGCGGCACTGAACCAGAATCGCAAGGACATACGCAAGCGCCTGGCTGCCGAAAAATACACCTCGCAGGCGCTGATACCCGCCAGCCCCTGGCTGGATAAGAAACTGCCAGGCAGTCCGGTGCTGGAACTGAGTGAGGACAAGAAGTCATTAAGGGTATCCATCCCCGATCCGGCAAATACCCGCCTGCTGGCAATCTGGAAGCGTACCGGCCAGCAATGGCTGTTCAGCGTTGTCCCGGCCCAAAGCATGCGCCTGGACTTGTCAGATGACCCACAGGCTGGTGCAATCAGGCAGATTACCGTATCGGCCATCAGTCGCACCGGTCAGGAAAGCATGCGTTCCAGTTATAGCCTGCCATAGCGTACGCAAGGGCTAGTTTCCCCACCCGGCCACTGCTGGCCGGGTGGGATGCAATGGCTTGCCGAATTGCCTGAATTTTCAGCATCAGGTAAAAAACAGATATCAAAGTGTGGTTTTTAGATACGTTCTGCGAGGCGTGCCACGCACATTTTTTACGGCATTTTCCTCTGCGATCCGGGCAAAATCTGCGCCATGCTTGGGGAGGCTGACACAGCACCCAAACCCCATATCTTTTGGTTATCGCCCGTCATGAAATTTTCATTTGTCACCAGCGACCGCAAAACTCTAGTCTGGGATACATCAATAAATATTTATATCAATTTTGATCGTATTTCGTCGAAATTGCCCACAATTCAGCTTAAAAATCAATGTAGTTTGACCTCAAGGAGAGACCAGTGAAGTTAAAGACCATAGCCCGGTGCATCGCCCTGATAGGCATCTCAGCCGGCAGTAGCGGATGGGTGCTGGCGCAGGAAAAACCTGCAGATGTACCGCAAAGAATTGAAATTACCGGCAGTAGCATCAAGCGTATTGCGGTAGAAGGCGCTGTGCCGATTGAGATCATCACCCGCAAACAGCTGGAAGCCGCAGGTATCGTGACGGCCGAACAGTTTATTGCCAATCTGAACATCAACGGCAATGGCTCTGACAATCTGGCCAGTAATGCAGACGTCACCTCCGGTGCACAACGTGGCAATAATGGCGCCTCTTCTGCCAATCTGCGCGGCCAGGGTTCAGACAGTACGCTGGTACTGCTGAACGGCAGGCGCGTTGCCACCCATGGGATGAAGGGCTCGGCAGTTGATCTGAACTCCATCCCCATGGCGGCAGTCGAAAGGATTGAAGTCCTGAAAGATGGCGCTTCGGCAATTTATGGTACCGACGCCATCGGCGGTGTCATCAACTTCATCCTGCGCAAGAACTATAGTGGTCTGGAAACACAGGCTTTCACCGATGTGACGCAACAGGGTGGCGGCAATATCAAACGCGTTTCCGTCGTTGGTGGTTTTGGTGATCTGGACAAGGACAACTACAATGTCCTGCTGACGGCAACCCATAGCGAAAATGATGCGCTGCGCGGTGACCAGCGTGATTTTGTGAATACCTTCCAGCCGAATCGCGGTCTGTCGGTCGATACCCGTGGCACACCTAACGCTACGGTATTTGCAACCTCACTGGCCAATACCATACTCAGCAACAAGAGTAATAACGGCCCGGTCTTTCCTGGTACGACACAGGTAATGAATGCCATCAATGTGCTGAACCTGCCGGGTGGCGCGGGCTGTAATTCTGTTGATGGCATGGCGGCGTATGATGCCAAGTTGTGGGATGTTGCCTCTTCCAAATATGCCTGCGCCTGGGATACGGGCCGTGCAGCGGTACTGCAACAGCCAGTCAAAAACGATAACTTTGTCGGACGTGCCACATTCAAGATCGGTACCCATCAACTGTTTGCCGAAGCAGTTGGCTCTCAGGTTGAAGTATCCAAGCGATTTTCGCCCAACCAGGTTTCACCAGGCACCAACTTCCCTGCGTCTTCATTCTATCCAAGTACCGGGGCTGCCTATAACTCTGTCTTCAATGCGATTGTCGCTGTATTCCCCAGCATAGAAGCGAATCGTGGTGCACCTATCGCCTACCGCTGGCGCTGTATGGAATGCGGCAACCGTGAAATCACGACCAAAACAGAAGCTGGTCGCCTGCAATTTGGTGCCGATGGCCAGATTGGCAAATGGGATTACCGTGTAGGTGTATCGCGTGCGTATAGCGAATCAGAATCCAAACTGGGTACCGGATATAACTATACCGTCGCACTGGCGAATGCCCTGGGAACCGGGATCATCAATCCTTTCCTGAAAGCAGGCGAAAAACAGTCACAAGCAGCGATAGACCTGATCAACAGCACATCTGCTGCCGGCGTCACCCTGTACGGTGGCAAAACCACGCTGACACAGGCAGATGCGGCCCTGTCAGGTGAAGTATGGCAATTGCCAGCCGGTGCTGTGATGGCCGCCGTGGGTATGGATTTGCGTAAAGAGGAATATGCGTTCAACGGTGATGCCCGCGTATCGAATGCGCGCCCTGCCATTCTGAATGCCCCATTTGACGATGCCAATGCCCTGCCTAACGTCAGCCGTGATATCCGTGCGGTGTACGCCGAGGTACTGGTACCGGTACTGAAGTCTCTGGAAGTCACCGTCGCTGGCCGTCAGGATCACTATTCGGGTTTCGGCAGCACTTTCAATCCCAAAGTGGCTTTCCGTTATACACCAACAGATAGCCTGTTGTTCCGTGGTTCGTATAACACTGGCTTCCGTGCACCATCGTTTAACCAGTTGTTTAACGGCGTGACTGATTCACCCTATGCAGGCAAAGATCTGGTCGATCCGGCCACTTGCCCTACACTCAAGGTAGACAGCACGAAACCTGGTTGTACATCCGTCACGCCAAATACCCTGACCGGTGGCAAGAGCAACCTGGGACCAGAAAAAGCCAAGCAGGGGACCGTGGGTATAGTGTGGGCACCAAGCACCAATTTCAGTGCCAATGCCGACATATGGGAAATCCGCAAGGAAAACACCATCATGTCCATCGACCTGACCACCATGCTGCAAAATTATGAACTGTTCAAAGCACAATTCATCCGTGATGGCAGCGGTAATCTGGCCTTTATCGACCAGCGTTGGGTAAACGCCGGTTCCAGCATCACCCGTGGTGTCGAAGTGGGTGCCAAGGCAAACGGTGCGGTATGGCGTGGTAAATGGACAGCAGGTATCGATGGTTCTTATCTGCTGGAGAAAAAATCCCGCCCTATGGCTAATGCACCTTATGGTGCCAGCGAAGTTGGCAGGTTCACCTTCACCGGTGATCTGGGCCTGAAGTGGAAGCATACAGCCTTTGTCACTTATACCGAAGGTAACTGGACAGGTATGCTGACACAGATTTATCGTGCCGGTTATAAAGACCAGGTATTGCCAGGTGTGCAAAGCGGTCTGGTCACGCCTTCGGACTACAATCCGGATGTCAAAGCCTATACCATCTACAACATGAGCGTGACGTATACCGGCATCAAGAGCCTGACGCTGACAGCGGGTCTGAAGAATATCTTCAATACCGACCCTCCGTTTGCCATCACCTATGACAGCAATACCGGTGCCGGCAGTTCATGGGAACCGCGCGTAGCAGATCCACGTGGCCGTTCTTTCACCTTGCTGGCGAATTACAAGTTCAAGTAATTCTCTGACGAATAAAAATCCCCTGATGTCAAAAAACATCAGGGGATTTTTTATGTCTGCATTGAAGTTTTTACATTTCAACTGATTGCTGGATTCATGAGCTTGCCGATAAAGATAATCAGGCCCGTCTGACGGTCACGTATCATGAACAGAAAAGGATGATCAAGTGTCACCTTGATAGGTGTGTCACCAATGATGCTGGTCACCCCAACTGCTACACCGGTAGCCGCTGCCGCTTCTGTTCCTTTTTCATCGACGCTAATAAATGCCTTGTGCACGATGGCCGACACAGACAAATCACGATTACCCGTCATCCCGGAAAAATCCGCCCTGCTGGCATCGAAAGCCGCACTCATGCCCAGCTTGCCCAGCACATCCGCCAGCATTGCCGCAGAACTGAAATTGAATTTTGGCAGGCTGAGAGCGACATACTGATCCTTCAGCGCAGAATTGATTTCGCTTACCGTGTTGCTATCGAGACTCTGGATAAAGCCATCAAACTTGCCTGCTTCCGGCATGATCAGCAACATGCTCAGTTTGTTATCTACGTATGGCAACTCCACCGCCTGATAATTCTTGCCCTGCACATACGGCAAACGTATGTCTTGCAACATGAAAGGCAGGCTGCGGATAGTGCCCTTGCGATCAGTAAAGTTCTGGTTGCCGGTTTTTTCTGCGGTGAAAGCTGTGGCCCAGTCAGATTTAAACCAGATGGCATTCGTCAGTACCACCCGGGTATTCGATGACACATCATTCGGGCCCAGCAAATTCTTGATTTTTTGCTGGGTCTGCTGTTCTACCCAGCTATTGATACTGAGGCGCGAAGCGTCCGGCGCTTTCATGAAATCCAGTAAATTGACTGCGGCGCCAAAATTGACTGCGAGTGCGTCCAGGTAAGCTGGCTGCAGACTGTAACCCTGCTGCGCCCACAAGGCATTGGCAATGGTCAAGCCTGGTAATTTGGTATTGGCGGCGGCATTGGTCTTTTCCGCCAGTTGTAAATCCAGGCGGTTCAAGGTCGGGAACAAGCGGTTTTGCTGCAACTTGAATACCAGAGCCTGCTCTATCCCTGCCAGCGTTTCCCCTTTCGCGCCAGCAGAAGTCATCGCCATTGCCTGGGTAATACTATATGGGGAATACACCAGATTACTGTCGCCAGTGGCGTCCAGCAAAGGCAATACTTTCAACGCAAATTCGGTATTCCCTGCAACGGCAGCAGCCACATCCGCATCGCTGGAAACAGGAAGCGGATTTCTTGTCAGGCTGGATTTGGCATTACTGATAGCCAGTGCATTTCCGGTCGCCGGGCTTGTGGATGCTACGGTACCACTGCCACCGCAAGCAGCCAGGCTAAGGACAGTGGCCAGGCTGAAGCAGGATATCAGGCCGTGATTAGATTTTTTTGCATACATTGTTTGTCTCCGTGATAGCTACACGGCGATCATACGCAACGCAAAAAAGCAAATCAGCTTACAAATGTATGCAATTTGTCATTAATTTGTAAGACCAGGCAACACCGCTGTGTTAGGGCAAGCTGGCAACAAATGTCGTTTCTATGACCTCAACCTGGGCACCCGTACCAACACGTTCATACAATTCGACAATATCGGTCGAGCGCATGCGTATGCAACCAAAGCTGGCAGGTGCACCCAGCAGACTCTCTTGTGGTGTGCCATGGATGTAGATAAAGCGAGGATAGGCATTGCGGTTACGCTCCTCCAAGCCGCGCAACCAGAAGATGCGGGTGACGACAGGATCACGACCCGGTGCATCAGCAGCCACGATCTCGCCGGTGGGCTTGCGGTCCTTGAAAACGGTGCCCATAGGCATACCGTCACCAAATTTCTCGGCCACCTGCATGCGACCACGCGGGGTCATATAACTGTCCGGCATGTCACCGACGCCGCGCTTGGCCGTCGATACCAGATAGCTGGCGATTTCCTTGCCGTCTTCCAGCACATGCATTCTTTGTTCGGGAACGGAAATGATCAACTGATGTCGCGTATCGGCAGACCGAAACCAGGTTGACTGGCAACCTGCCAGAAGCAATGCTGACATCAGCGCGATGAAATTATTACGACACAGTGTAAGCATTGTTCATCTCTCCTTGAATAGAAACCGAGCATAAGCTGAACAAAAGCTGCCGGCAAATAATTCTTGTGGTTTGATGCATTACCTGAAGTTATGGACCAGCTATGAGCTTTCATTTGTGCACTTCATTCCCAGCCTATAAGTTATGGGAATGTGTACCTGCATGCCTCTTGCATGCGGGTGCAGAAGCACTGGAAAGAACACCATGTTGAATACCGAAACACCCAGCAGCAGCCATACCGATCTGGACTTGTATCCCACTGAAGAATTGCTGCACGTTCTGATTGATGACCAATTCAATGCCATAAGGGCCGTGCGCCAGGTAGCAGCCCGCATTGCTGACGCATTGGATGCGGCTGCCCCGCGCATACTGGCTGGTGGCCGGCTGGTGTATGTAGGTGCCGGCACGTCCGGTCGTCTGGGGGTACTGGATGGTGTGGAATTGCTGCCCACATTTTCCTGGCCCAACGAGCGTGCGCTATCGCTGTTGGCAGGTGGCAAACAAGCCATGTTTGTTGCGGTTGAAGGGGCGGAAGATGATGCCGAAAAAGGTGCCAGCGAAATTCGTGAACTGGCATTGACCGCAAATGATGTGGTATTGCTGGTTGCGGCATCGGGTGCCACCCCGTATGTACTGGGGGCCTTGCAAGCCGCACGTGCCAGCGGTGCGCTGACCATAGGTTTTGCGAATAATCCAGATGCGCAAGTGACCGGCGCGGCCGACATCGGCATTACCCTCGATACCGGCAATGAAGTCATTTCCGGCAGTACCAGATTAAAGGCAGGTACCTCGCAAAAAGTAGCACTGAACAGTTTTTCTACCGCATTGATGGTAAGGCTGCACAAGGTCTACGGCAATCTGATGGTGGATGTCAAACCAACCAATGTCAAACTGTTGCGGCGCACAGTCAGCCTGACCATGCATGCCACCGGTCGTGACGAAGCCGAATGCCGCCGCGTGCTGGAAGAATGCGACTTCCACGTAAAGACCGCAATTCTTGCTATTTTGAATAACATCAGCGTCGCACATGCCAGCAACAGATTGGCCGAATGTGGCGATGATTTGCGACGTGCCTTGCAGGTACCGCAAAAGTAAGCACAACAACGCTGGCAACGCGTTACAATTTAGTTCGTCTTTTGTCACTCAGGTTGAATCATGCGACTGCGCCACATCGAAGTTTTCCACGCCATCATGCAGGCAGGCACGATCAGTGGCGCTGCGCAATTGCTAAATATTTCACAGCCAGCGGCAACCAAGGTCTTGCAGCACTGCGAGATTCAGCTGGGTCTGAAGCTGTTTGAACGCATCAAGGGAAAATTGCATCCGACACCGGAAGCACACAAGCTGTTTGCCGAAGTGGACCGCCTGAACCGCGACCTGCAATCAGTACGCCGGCTGGCCAGCAACCTGAAAAACCATCCTGACGAAGCAGTGCGACTGGCATCCACCCCCACACTGTCGATTACTGTCGTGCCTGCGGCCCTGGCAGCATGGCGCAAGAAATTTGCCCATGTCCACTGCACATTGGCGACTCACCATACCAGTGAAATCGTGAACGCCCTGTTGCTGGGTGACGTGGATTTTGCCCTGTCCCTGTATGACCCCTGCCACCCGAATATTGCATCTGAACCGCTGATACGCGGCTGCATGACAGCCATTGCGCCCATAGGTACCTGGTCCAGACAACTGGATAACACGGCCTTGCCGGTCAGTGATTTACCAAAGAACCTGATCGCACTCGATCTGGATGACCATCTGGTCAGTCGTGTCATGGATGCCTGCGAAGAACAGGGCCTGAGTTTTACGTCCTACACGGTGGTGCAGACCTATCTGCTGGCAAGGACTCTGGTAGAACTGGGAGCCGGTGCAGCAGTCATTGACCCCTTCACTGCGGCGACATCAGATCACAGCAAGGTGCAGTGCCGCCCGCTGTCGCCCAATGTACCGGTAGATTTGTATTTGCTGACCGTCAAAGCCACGCCCCTGTCACGTTCGGCACGGGCGTTTGTAGAATCCATCAAGGAAGCCGGTGCAGAGTTTATTGCCCGCACCTCGTAAGGTCCAAACTCATATCAATAAAAACGATACAGGGTAGTCAGTATCTGCTCTTCCCACAGACTGAGGCTGGAATAGTTACCCGGATTTTTTTCGGGGTCGGCAGCAACACCGCTGATGATGTAAATCATGCCATTGCGTGTTGCCGGGTCAAACATGAAGCCGGACTGCAGGCCATAGGCAAAACCCAGATGCCCGACTGCCTTGAATGCAGGTTTTCCTTTCACTGGCGATACCAGCCTGTCACCATAGTGCTGAGCGCTGACATCGCTGAAACGCTGAAAACCCAGACCCCATGCCTGGAACAGGCCATGATAGTCGTCCCCATTGCGGGCACTTTTATCATAGCGCCATTGTTCACTGAGCAGTGCACGGACACTGGCAGACTGCAGGAAGCGCCTGCCATCCAGCTCGCCTTCATTCATCAACATCAGCATGATGCGAGCCAGGCCCTGTACATCAATCCGTAAGCCACCTTGCGGGCTGAATAAGGTGGCATTGCTGCCAGGGACATAATTATCCAGCGACCTTTTGACCAGAGGTGTTGCGCGAAAATCGTCGGTCTGGGCGACCCAGGGGCCTTGCAGGTTCCAGATTTCATTTTCCTGCTTGCGGTATAACACGGCCAGTCTGGATAATTCATCCGGCGACAGCAGTTCGGGATGGTAAGCACCTGTCACACCGAGTGGACGCAAGACGGTATCCCGCATGAACATATCAAAGCGCTGGCCACTGGCAGCTTCCATGACCGTACCAAGGACTCCCCAGTTCAGGTTCACATAATGAAAGTACTTACCCGGCGCGCGCGATTCACCTGCCTGCTCGCCGGACGGCCTAGCCCATTGCAGACCACGATCAAAATGTGCGCCAGCAGGCAACAGAAAACTATGCAAGCTCACATTGGCTGGGAAATTGTAGCCGCCCTCATCCCGCAGCGATGAAGTATGACTGAGCAGCATGCGGGTGGTAATGGCAACATCGGGGAAATGCGGATTTCTGACTTGATAACCCAGATAGCGACTGATATCGGCATCCAGGTCCAGCCTGCCTTGTTCGACCAGGCACATCGCTCCTATGGCAGCTACCATTTTTGACACAGACGCCACGCGGAACAGGGTCTGCGCATCCACCGCCAGGTTATTGGCAGGATGATCGCGGGCTATATAACGCTGACCAAACTGCTGCTGGTAAATGATTTTGCCGTTTTTAATGCTCAGCACCGATAGTCCGGCAAGGGGTAATTGGGGGTCTGCGACGATGCTTGCCAGTTTTTTCGTCACCTGGCTGTCAAGACTGGACTGCGGAACAGAAGATGCAGAAGATGTTTGTGCCATGGCTGCCCCCATCCAGAATGGCATGGCCTGTGCAGTTATTGCAGCGGCTGATGCGCAGATGAGCAACAGGCGCTGACATACCTTCTGGCGCCGGCCTGGCTGCCCAATCTGCATGATAGCGCGCATATCAGTCTATACGCAGATAGGTCTGGCGCACGACGACCGGGTCGCCACAATTGAAATGCCACCATTCGCTGTTGATACCACGATAACCACCATGAAACATGGCTTGTCGCAGAATATTACGCTGATCAAGGTGAGTCTGGCTTAATTGCCCCTCTGCCAGCATTTTCTGTTCCAGTACAGGATGGGATTTTTCTTCCATGGCATCAAAACCACTGCCCATGTCCAGTTCCTTGCCATCGGCATCGATCAGTGTGACATCGACCGCCATGCCAAAGGAATGGATGGAGCCACGTGCAGGGTCAGCCACATACATGCGCAGCGGGGTGCCATCTAGATGCTGCCACAGCATTTCCTGAATGCGGTGTGGACGCAAGGCATCCAGTACCAGAATACGGTAGGCGGGATAATGTTCGCGCAGCCAGTTGACGGCTGACTGCAAAGCCTGTGCCGCTTCCCGGTGCAACCAGCGACAGTCGAGATCGCCATATAAATCGCGCCCGACAAAATTGTCGTCGCCGACATAACGCAAATCGATGACAACACCGTCTACAGTATCGAGCCGGCAAAAATCCGGATGATCAGCAATGATTTCACAACGCACAAAGGCTCCATACAACAGAGTTTTTCATACTGGCAGCATAGGGATAGTCCCCCGCCCCTGCCAATGAAAACTTACCGATAACATATAACCAGAAGGAATAATCATTTTTCATGCTCCTCCTGCCGTCCAACATCTAATTTGCCGTCACTATTTAAGCGCCTTGCTACGTGCCGCCGTATCAATATCCAGATAACGCCAGTTGGTAAAATCGACCGGATGACGATAATAGTTCTGTAGCCAGGCTTGCGTTAGATCGGCCGTAACCGGATGAATACGTGTCACCCACGGCGTGTAGCCATGCATGAGTTGTGCCATCTGGCGGTACAGGGCAGTACGTTCCGGCGAATCGCTAAGGCGTATTGCCTGTTCGTACAGTTTGTTGAATGCTGGCAGGTTAAAGCGTGCATAGTTGGCACGGCCTGCATTGGGGCCATACAACAGCTGGTAAAAATTCTCGGCATCGGGAAAATCGGCGATCCAGTTGGCCTCGGTCATTTGCACTTTGCCGAGACGGGCTGCCCGTATGATTTCCGAATGTTTGTCGGTCTTGAAACTGACATGGATACCCAGTGCATCCAGATTCTTGCGCCAGACTTCATCACGCAGGCGTCCGGTGGTGCTAGCCAGCGTATGCATCTGCAATTGCAGGGGCTGGCCATCCGGCAGCTTGCGATAATTGTCCGCACCACGTTTATAGCCAAATTTATCCAGCAAGGCATTCGCCAGTTTCAGGTCATATTGCACCGGGCTTTTATAAGCAGCATCGTAACCCAGCACATTTGGCGGCAAAGGAGATTGCGCCTGGATGGCCAGGCCTTTTTCCATCAGGGCGATATCTTCACGACTGTCATAGCCCAAGGCAATTGCGCGGCGCAGGGCGATTTTTTCCGGGGTATAGCCACCTATGACCGGATCTTCCATATTCATCCACATGTAATAGGTTTGCAAGGGTGTGAACAAAGACAGCCGCACGCCTTGCTGCTGTAGCGCAGGTTTCAGCTTGCCATTGTCCAGCACCATATTCGACAAGGGTGCTGGCACCTGTTCCAGGTAATCAAATTCGTGGTTCAGGAATCCCAGCACGCGCGACTGCTGCTCTTCCATGACTTTGATTTCCACCTTGCTGACGCGTGGCAAAGTCTGCCCGGCAAGCTCAGTTGCGATCTTGCGGGAGACATCATCGATACCCTGATCATTGAAGATCACCTTGCGGTAATGCGGATTGGCCAGCAGTTCAATCCTGAAACTGCGTTGCCATTGACCCAGCATGAACGGGCCGGTGCCCACCGGATGGTTGCCTACCTGATTAGGGTAAGCCTCAACTACTTCCCGCGCTACCGCCCCCGTGGCAGTGGTGGCCAGGATAAACAGGAAATTGCTGTCCGGTGCATTCAGACGTATGCGCAAGGTGTACCGATCCAGCGCCTGCAAGCCGGGGATGCTGGTCTGCAGACTGAATTCCTGCCCCTTGCCATCTTTGCCCTGGCGCAGTTTCTCATCACCCAGCAACTTGCCTTCAAACATGAAGAGCCAGGGTGATTTGACGGTAGGATCATACAGACGCTTGATGCTGTAGATGTAATCATCCGCCGTCAATTCGCGCGGCTTGTCCTTGAATGCAGGATCAGAGGTAAAGAAAATACCCTGTTGCAAATGCAGGGTATAAGTCCTACCTTCATCCGTCACGTCAGGCATGGATTTCAGGGTATTTGGCTTGAGTTTGAGCGGCCGCGCCAGGTAGTCATAGCGCAGCATGGGCTCGAAAATATTTTCATTGATACTGACCGAAGGCACATCCGATGCCACAGCCGGGTCCAGCGCACCTTCGGGCGTGGTGATCAGCACCCGCAATACTTTATCGGCAGCGGGTGCAGTTTGTGTGGCCTGTGCTGCATGTGCTGCCTGTGCCAGAGGCACAATACCGGTCACAGCCAGCGACAAAAACAGGCTCGAGCTCAGACTAAAAAGCAGACGATGGCTCATGCACTGGCCTCAGACAAACTGGCCAGACGCGGGTTTGCCATAGTCAGGTAAAACCATTCTTCGCCCGGACTGGCACCGGCATCGGGGAAGATGATGCGACCATCCTGCTCAGCCCTGAGCTCGCTGCCATCTGCCCTGACGGCGATCAGATCCCCCTGCTTCAATGCATCAAAACTGCGCCATTCACGCACGAAGCGGTCATCCACATGGAATTTATCGATGACATCATAGATTCTCAATGCCTCCATCTGCGTCACCGGTTCGGGTACGGTACCGGCAATCACGCCAAGATGACGCAGACTGTTGACGATAGCCCGATAGCCGACTTCAGGCGCCTGTGGATCAAGATGCTGACCACATTCCAGTGTCATCGCATAACCACCGACAGAACGCATATATTCTGTGGTGCCGACACCAAACTGGGTATTCGCATTCGCCAGGGTTTTCACATCCGCATCATGAGCAAGTCGCTGCTGGCGCCGCTGCACACCGCGCGCATAGGTACTCAGCCAGCCATCGACCAGCCGGTGTACGCCTAGACGCATGGCCATGGCCAGTTCATGTTTGGCGTAACTGAAGGATTCGAGCGGACCACGGTTGTTTTCCGGTCCGATCAGCACAAAGGCCTCCCCCTGACTGCGGAAAGAATGCAGATCAAGCAAGACTTCGTGCTGGGCAAACAAAGGGCATAGCCAGTTGGCGACATGATCTTCAAATTCGCTGACATCCTCCGTAGGGATCAGGCGACGGTTCAGATTGCGTTCCCCTTCGCGCTGTCCTAACTGGTAAGCCAGTGGATTACATACCGGCACCAGGGTCACGCGACCGGCAACCAGCTGCAAGATGCCGCTTTCGAGTTCGCTGATTACGCGCCGGATAGCCTTGGTACCGCAGGTTTCATTACCATGTACAGCACCGGTGATGATGACGGTAGTCCCGGTCTGGGGTGACTGGAAGCTGCTGCTCTGGAAAGCATAAGGATAGTTTCTTGTATTCATGGTTCATTCGGCTTTCTTGCCAAAAGCCGGGTCTACTTTAATGAGGGCCGTCACCACAAAGGTGGGGATGGCAGCGATACAAATCCAGACAAAAAAGTGGGAATAGCCCAAAAACTCCTGCAACCAGCCGCTGAACAGGCCCGGCAGCATCATGCTCATGGCCATGAAACCGGTACAGATTGCATAATGGGCAGTCTTGTGTTCACCATCTGCAATCATGATCATATACAGCACATAGGCGGTAAAACCAAAGCCATAACCCATTTGCTCAAAAGCGACGGCGATAGCGATCAGTATTTCACTTTGCGGCTGCACAAATGCCAGGTACACATACACGAGATGGGGCACATTGATCGCCATGGCCATGGGCCACAGACAGCGCTTCAGGCCATAACGTGCAATCAGCGCACCGCCAATCAAGCCGCCGGCGGTCAGTGCCACCATGCCTGCCGTACCATAAATAACACCCACCTCTTGCGTGGTCAGGCCTAGCCCGCCCTTCGCAGTTGCATCCAGTAAAAAAAGTGGCGCTATTTTCACCAGTTGTGCCTCACCAAAACGATACAGCAAGAGAAAGGCAATGCTGATCAACACATTTTTCTTTTTGATGAACTTACCAAAGATCGTCAGGAAAGTAGCGACCACCTGATTCGGGTCACCATGCGCAAGATCACTAACGGGTCTTGGCAAGGCATATTTATGGTAGGCAGACAAGCCTATGAACATCACCGATAGCACGCAAAAAACAACGATCCAGCCCAACCGGGGATTTGCGGTCAAATCACCCAAGGTACCAGCCAGATACACCAGGGCACCTTGCCCAGTCAGCATCGATATCCGGAAAAACATGCTGCGTACACCAACAAATGCGGCCTGCTGATGCTGCTCCAGCGCCAGCATGTAAAACCCGTCAGAACTGATGTCATGGGTGGCCGCGCTGAATGCCAGCAACCAGAACACCAGCAATGTGGCCTGAAAGAAGCCCGGCATGGGTATGGCCAAAGCCACCACCCCGAACAAAGCGCCGATCAGGAGTTCCAGAGTAATTATCCAAAAGCGCTTGGTCTTGTACATATCCACAAAGGGTGACCACAAAGGCTTGATCACAAAAGGTAAATAGAGCCAACTTGTATATAAAGCAATATCATAATTGGAAATATCCAGCTTTTTGTACATAATGACGGAAAGTGTCATGACGACTACGTATGGAATTCCCTGACTGAAATACAATGACGGTATCCAGCGCCATAATTCTGGCACCTGGGTGGATTGCTTGCTGTTTGCTATCTCGCTTGTCATTGTCGTCTTTTTCTTGAGAGCTTATTTGAGGCTGATTTGGATTCTGATCTGATGTCAAGCTAAATTGCAAGGCGGTTCCTGGAATCTGTTTACAGTACATGTTCCCAGTAAAGCGGGGAGAACGCGATTGAAATTTTGCGACCGGTTCATAGCAAAAAGTTATAACCCGGGTGCATCTTTTCATTCGTAGCCAGCGCCAGAAGCGCCCTATGATAAACGAACAACTGCACGTTATTACGATTCAGTTCAACGATGGCCCAACAATTTCCCAGGAATTATCCGTTTATGCTCGCTGACATGGCATCTGACCAGCAGGAACAGGCGCCAGGCCAGACCAGGCGGATTGCTCTGGGCATAGATGCAGGCGGCACGCAAACGCGCTGGGCATTGGCAACCCAGGATGAACAGATACTTGCCAGTGGCACAGCCGCTGGCCTGACCGCCCTGCAAACCGATACTGCCGAAGGCATAGAAGCATTGCGCCAGATTTTTGCCGGGCTGGCTGCCACCGCGGGCAGCCATGGCCAGGTTGGCAGCATACGCGCCGGTATTACCGGCTTTGGCGGCGATGCGCACACCTTGCCAGACATGCTGGCCGACAGTTTTGGAATCGAAGACAACTGGATTTCCGTCAGCAATGACATAGAAATTGCTTACCTGGACATTTTCAAACCTGGTACCGGTTACCTGATCTATGCCGGCACCGGCTCCATCGCAGCCTATATTGATGCCGAAGGTACGTTTCATCGTGCCGGCGGGCGTGGTTATTTGCTGGATGATGCCGGTGGCGGCTTCTGGATCGCCCGTGAAGCCATGCGCAAATTATGGCGCGCCGAAGACGAACATCCCGATCATTGGAAAGAATCTGACATGGCGAAACGCCTGTTCAAACTGATAGGTGGCAATGACTGGAATATCTCGCGCGATTTCATTTATCACCGCAGCCGTGGTGATATCGGCAAACTGGCACTGGCGGTTGCCGCTGCTGCCAATAACGACCCGGAGGCCATGGAGATATTGCAAAACGCAGGAAAGGAATTGGCGCGCCTGGGCATCGCCATGTGTACCCGCTTTGGCAACAAACCGATTGCACTAAGTGGCAGGGTACAGGAATTGCACCCTGCCATCGTTGAATCCCTGCGCATCCATCTGCCGCCAGAAATCAGCCTGCGCCAGAGTACTTGCCAGGCCCATTTTTCCGCAGCCAGACTGGCTGCCCGACAACTCAAAAACAAATCATGAAAAAAAACTACCTGTATAGTCTGATGGCAGCACTCAGCATCTTCATCAGCGGCTGTGCCAGCACAAGTGTCAATACCGCAACGACCATCAACACGACACCCAAGCCTGCCATCAAAACAGCAGCACCTTATGTTGAAAATGGTATAGACAAGAGCATTCTTGCAAAAAGCCAGGAGGAACGTGTGCAGTTCCTCATCCTGCATTACACCGCCATTGACCAGCCCACTTCGCTGCGTGCATTGAGTGAACAGGGTGTAAGCGCCCATTACCTGGTCGGTGATGAAGACCCCATCAAGGTCTGGCAACTGGTGCCGGAAAACCGCATGTCTTATCACGCCGGTCTGAGCGAATGGAAAGGCTATAGCCGCCTGAATGCCAGTTCCATAGGCATAGAAATCGTCAACATCGGGTTCAAGGATACACCCGAAGGCCGCATCTACTTCCCCTTCCCGCAAGCGCAGATAGACCGTGTTATCACGCTGGTCAAAGATATCTCGGCCCGTTATCAGATCCGCCCTGAATACATACTCGGCCATTCCGACATTGCGCCACAACGCAAATCCGACCCAGGTCCCATGTTCCCATGGAAGCAATTGGCCGATGCCGGTTTGATACCCTGGCCACAGCCCGCTGAAGTAGCACAACGCCTGCCTGCCTTTGAAGCGCAGTTGCCAGACGTAAAATGGTTCCAGCAAAAGCTGGCACAATATGGTTATGGCGTCCCGCAAAATGGCGTGCTTGACCCTGCGACCCGCAGTGTGCTGGTGGCCTTCCAGACCAAGTATCGTCCGGCAAAGTTTGATGGTACCCCAGACGCAGAAACCGCCGCCATGCTTGATACCCTGCTCGCCAATCTGAAAACAAAATGAAGATGGCTGCTAGCTTCGTCATCCCGCCGCAACTGATACAGCAACGTGGCCTGACAGAGCAGGATGAAGCGCAGGAACTGGTACTGGCAGAAACCGGAGAAGATGGCAGGGAATATTTTCTGACCCCTGCCACCAATCAGGCATGGCAAGCGATGAAAACCGCTGCCATGCAGGATGGCATTGCCCTGCTGATGATATCGGCCTTTCGCAGCATCGCCAGGCAAACTGACATCATCAGCGACAAGCTTGCTGAGGGCAAGCAACTGGAAGACATCTTGCTGGTCTGCGCCCCACCCGGTTATAGCGAACATCATACCGGCCGCGCCATCGACATCGCCACACCGGAAGACCCGGAACTGGAAATTTCTTTCGACACCACTCCGGCGTTCGCCTGGCTGCAAGCCAACGCCAGCCGCTTTGGCTTTCATCTGTCTTACCCACCGGGCAATAGCAGCGGGTTTCAGTATGAGCCCTGGCATTGGTGTTATGGGTAAAAAATAATACATACACGTAGCCACTCCAACTACGTTGCGGCGACTAGCCCTATTCTTTAAATTGGCTTCTTAGCGGCACTAGCCTTGCTAGCATTTCAGTGCAGTTCAATAAAATCCAGATATTTCCATATCGCCTGCCATTCCGCTTTTCCACAAAGCTATCGTAGAAAAATACTTTCACACATACATCTTTAAACTGTTCACTGGCTAGAAATGTGATTTAAACTAACGTCTGTTATTAGTATTGCATCAGTTAATCCCCTGCTTCAGACGGGATTATTGTTAGCACCAACAGCCCACATTAATAATCTACGTCCATGAATTTGATACGTCTTAGCCTGCTCGCCGTTTTTATTTCATTCCTATCTTCCGCAGCAGCGCAACAAGACAATGTCAGTATCAACTCCTACACCATCAAAAAAAGTGATGCTCAATCCGTCACTGTTGAAGTTAACTACAATTATGATGGATCAAAAGGTTTTGTCCTTTTAGATGCATTCGCCAAGTCGCGTGATGGAGCAGTTCGAGCATTAGAGCTTGAACGAGGTTTTATCAATCAAGGGAAAAACATAACAACTACTGCTTCATTCCGAAGACCACCAGACAATGAAGTACAAAAAACCGATATCTTGCGACTCAAACTGGTTTCACAAAAAAATGGCGCAGTAGTGGCAAGTCGTGATTTTTACTTGCCTTATATCTGGGAGGCAACGAGTCTGCCGATAGATGAAACCATATCGAAATATAAATATGTGAATTTATTCGAATCAAGCTTTGTTGAGGGTGATTTCGCGGCAATTGACCAATTGCTGGATAAATTGATTAGCTCAGAATTAACTGACGCTTCTGGTAATTGGGAGTTATCGTCGTTTTCCTACGTGATGCAAATGCAATTCAATGGAAAAAATGACCAAGATGGTCTTAAGCGCATTCAACAATGGAAAAAGTTGAATCCCAAATCAACTGGCCCTTCAATTGCAGAAGCTATCTACTGGCAGGCAGCAGCATGGCGCATACGCGGTAGCGAAGCCAATCTTAGTGTTGATCCACTTGCCATGAAGCTTTTCAAGAAAAAAATGGATGCAGCAGAGCTTGCCCTGTCCAGCGCAAAATCCTATGCGTCCCGCGATCCTTCCTGGTATGAAATGTATTTATCAATAGCCCAGGAAAACAGTAAAAGCCTGACATTCACTGAAAAATTATTTAAGGAAGCAATCAAGCGCCATCCACACTTCCCAAATCTATACGAGAAAATGGCCTTAGTTTATGCCCCCAGATATGGTATCGCTGATTGGATAAAAGTAGACAAGATTGTAGAAACTGCTGTCAAGAACATACATGGAGCCAGTGACGCCGCTGTGTACGCATCCATCTATCAAAGGATCGCTTTATATCAAGAAATTGATTTTGAAATTTTTCGTGACAGCCTGGCAAGCTGGCCCAGAATTAAGCAGGGCTATGAAGATAGGCTGAAAAAGAAGCAGAACACGATACTGATGAACGAGATGGCCGTATATGCCTGCCGTGCGAATGACAAAGATACTTTTAACAAATTATGGGTACAAATTCAAGATAAGCTTGAACGAGAAAGTTGGCCCTCAAATTACACACCTGACATTTGCAAATATCGCTTTAACGGAAAAATGTAATCTCCGCTAATTTTCTTGCAAACCCACTTTCGAAAAACAATGAAATCATTACGCATTCAATTTGTCACCATTTTTCTAGCTGTCACGCTTGCAGTACCTGCTTTCGTTCATGCGGAGCAGAATGGCATCCCGAATCCATTTTCTCCTGCCCAAAAGGGAAAATGCAGGTTTGGTAATGATCAAGATGGTGTAGAAAACTTTGAGTATGGGGTAACTTCCCTGGCATCGCTATTCGAATCCCCCGATATGGGACCAGGGTCGGTCATGATTCATGTTCTGGATTGGGACTCACCCACCTGTACCTTCGATGACGGTCGCCCCAGACTGTCTGTTTTGTTAAAAGCTCTGTCGAAATCGTTTGACGATGAGAAAAACTGGGACAAAAACCTGCAAAGAGTAGAAGGATTAAAACTCAAATATCCCAACTCGGCACTTGGGGTAGTTGTTGAAGCGAGCTACTGGGCTACCTATGCATGGCATGCTCGCGGACATGGATACAGTTCCACGGTTACACCAGAGGGTCGGCATCTTTTCCATGAACGCATGGAAAAATCCGAAAAGATATTAGCGGACAATAAAACTGTCGGCGACACGTTGCCGAACTGGTATGAACTGATGC
Source organism: Undibacterium sp. Ji49W (assembly GCF_049340205.1). Classification (NCBI taxonomy): domain Bacteria; kingdom Pseudomonadati; phylum Pseudomonadota; class Betaproteobacteria; order Burkholderiales; family Oxalobacteraceae; genus Undibacterium; species Undibacterium sp. Ji49W. The sequence continues at coordinate 259,905 of NZ_JBMPOW010000008.1, forward strand.
TGGAAGTCAAAGGTGCTTTGGGGCGATCAGAAGAAGAAAGAGGCAAGATTTTCTATGAAGGTGCAAAAAAGTATAAAAACTACCTGCCTTTGTATTTTAAAATGAGCCATTATCTCCAACCTTTATGGGGCGGAAAATGGGAAACTGTTGACGAAATGGTGACCTGGTCGGTCAACAATACCAAAGACTCAGAAGGACAATCCTTATACGCCAGGATTTACTGGTCGGTAGGGAAAAACATAGTGTACAAAAACAATCTGTTTGCAGTCTCGCCAGCAAAATGGCCTAAAATGCGTGCCGGATTTGAAGATTTGATGATCCGTTACCCCAAGAGCAAATGGAATTTAAATAATTTTGCGATGTTCGCTTGCCATGCGGGCGACAAGAAAACATTCCTGAACTTACGCAAAAAAATGGCTGACAATATTATGGATGATGCCTGGTCCTCAACCGTCTCGCTGGAATTGTGTGAGAACAAGTTCAACTATAAAAAATAGACAGCGATGCAATGTCAGAACGCAATCATTTCATGAAAGAATTGCGTTCTGACTTACTCATTCAAGGCCAAGCCCGTTCAAGCAATTTCAATCCAAAGTCTGCCTGTATCTCTTCAAGGCCAACACCCCCGCCAGCAATAAAAATACCAGCATGGGCCATAGTTCTGGCAAGAGCTGGCCTGCATCATTTCCCTTGAGTAAAATCCCGCGCACGATGCGCAGAAAATGGGTCAGTGGCAGTACTTCTCCCAAGACCTGGGCCCATTCCGGCATGGCGCGAAAAGGGAACATGAAGCCAGACAATAGCATGGACGGCAGAAAGAAAAAGAAGGTCATCTGCATGGCCTGCAACTGATTCCTGGCGATGGTGGAAAAAGTGAAGCCTACGGCGAGGTTGGCAAGAATGAACACCCCTATCATCGCCATCAGCAGACTAAAACTACCTACCATCGGGACTTCAAACAACAGGAATGCCGCCGTGATGATGACGGCCAATTGAATATAGCCCATCAAAACATAGGGCAGGATTTTACCCACCATGACTTCGGCCGGACGCACTGGCGTTGCCAGCAGGTTTTCCATGGTGCCGCGCTCACGTTCACGTGTCATGGCGAGTGAAGTGAGCATCACCATGGTCATGGTGAGTATGGTACCTATCAGACCGGGGACGATATTGTAGCGCGACAGGCCTTCGGGGTTGTAGCGACGGTGTACTCTCACCTCATACGCTGGTGAGCCGGTCTGCAAATAACGCAAAGGGCCGGTCAGGTCATGTTGCAGGGCCTGGGTGGCAATCACGTTCAGGGCAGCGATGGCATTGCCGGATGCGGAAGGATCGGTCGCATCTACCGACACCAGCAAGGCGGGCTTTTCACCGCGCACCAGTTGCTGGGTGAATTGGGGAGGTATCACCAGCAGGAATTGTACTTTGCCTGTTTCCAGCAGGGCCTCGGCTTCTTTTTCGCTTTGCCCGACTGAATCGACGCGGAAGTAGCCCGTGTTTTGCATAGCGACCACAAAGCTGCGTGCCATGGGGCTATTGTCTGTGCTGACGACTGCGGTTGGCAAACCCTTGGGATCGGTGTTGATGGCATAACCAAACAGGATGAGCTGCAAGATGGGAATGCCGACTGCCATGCCAAAGGTCAGACGGTCGCGCATCATTTGCTGAAACTCTTTGATGAAGATGGCAAACATGCGCGCCCAGGAAAAACGCTTCATGCGCCCACCTTCTGCCGTAGTTGATCTTTCGAGAAATTATCGGGCGCGCTGGCTATCAGGCTGATGAAGACATCTTCGAGATTGGCTGCGGATGCCGATATCTGGATGGCAGTCTTGCTGCTGATACTGTCCAGCGCCTGCAACACCAGGGCTTCATCCAGCCCGGCCACATGTACGGCATTGCCAAAGGCAGCAACACTCAATACGCCCGGTGCGGATTTCAAAGGTGCCAGCAGACTACCCAATTGTTCACCCTGCACAGTCCAGACTTTGAGTTTGGAATCACGAATGATTTCCTGTTCGGTACCACGCGCCAGAATTTTGCCGTAGGCGATGTACACCAGTTCATGGCAGCGCTCTGCTTCATCCATGTAATGGGTGGAGACCAGCACGGTAATACCCTGATCAGCCAGCAGATGGATCTGGTCCCAGAAATCACGGCGAGCCTTGGGGTCTACCCCGGCAGTTGGTTCGTCCAGCAGCAACAGACGTGGTTCATGGATAAGGCAGGCAGCCAATGCCAGCCTTTGCTTCCAGCCACCGGATAATGAACCGGCCAGTTGATGCTGGCGGGCGGTCAGGCCCAGTCTTTCCAGCGATTGATCGACTGCATTTTTACGGGATGGCAATTCAAACAGGCGGGCGACAAAATCCAGGTTCTGGCGTATCGACAAATCATCATACAGACCGAATTTTTGTGTCATGTAGCCGACTTGGCGTTTGATCTGTTCCGCCTGTTTGATGATATCCAGCCCCAGGCAGGTACCAGCGCCGGCATCAGGGGTCAACAAGCCGCACAGCATGCGTATGGTGGTAGTCTTGCCACTGCCGTTGGGCCCCAGGAAGCCACAGATACGGCCTTTGGCGACCTGCAATTCGACCTTGTCGACAACGGCACGTCCTCCATATGATTTGCTCAGGCCGTGAACGTCTATGGCCAGCTGGCCCTGCTCAGTGAACGTGCTGACCGCACTCACCTTGATGCTCCGGTAGTGCCATTACTGACAGCACTCACAGGGCTGACATCGAGTGGCTGACCCGGATGCAGCAACAAACGAGCGGGCTGATCCGGTATGGCTTCTACCAGGAAAACCAGTTTGGCTCTTTGAACATTCGAATAAATGACGGGCGGCGTATATTCAGCCTTGCTGGCAATGCGCGAGATATGGGCAAGGATAGCGGCACCGCAACCATCACAATTCAATTTGACAGCCTGACCAACCGTAACACTGCCAAGTTCGGCTTCAGGCACAAAGAACCTGGCTTTGCGATTTTCTGGCGGCAACAAGGACAGTACAGGCTGACCTGCCTGTATGTATTCGCCCTGACGGTAAAACACTTCAGCCACCAGAGCATTCGTGGGCGAGACCTGATTTTTTTGATCGGAACGCCATGCGCTCTGACGTACCACGTCTTTTGCAGCATCAGCACTGGCCTGTGCCGCTGCCCGCTCATCTACCCGTGCAGGCAAACGCGCCACACTCAGGGCTGCGCTTAGTTCGGCAACTCTTGCCTCGCTCAATTTGACATTGGTCTGAGCATCGTCGATACGTGATTTCGATACAAAACCCTGAGTCAATAATTGCTGCTGGCGTGCCAGTTCCTGTCTTGCCAGTGCGGCCTGGGCCTGGGCGCTTGCAAGCTGTGCCTGGCTGACAGCGATCTCTTCGCTGCGCCTGCCTTTTTCGGTATTGCTTGCCTGCGCCCTGGCACTCAAGAGACGAGCCTGCGCCTCATCACGTGCGGCATTTTCCACTTCGGCATCCAATGAAAACAAAGGCGCATCCTTGCTTACTTGCTGACCTGCCTGCACCCTGATCTGGTCCAGGCGGCCACCCAGCGGGGCCGAGATATAGACGTATTCGCCTTCAGCATAGCCAGACCAGCCTGTCGCAATCTTGTCCTTGCAGGCGCTAAGCAACAAGGGCAGGCTGCCCATTAACAATACATTCAGTACATTCAGTACATTCAGGATATTTTTGATGCGGCGAAATTGATCAGTCATGGTTCATATCCTCTTTGCTTGCGGCCAGGGCATACAGGGCACGGTTGACGCGGTCAGCAATGCCTTCATCACTGAGCACATGCTGCAAGGGCAGTTGCAATATGGCGGGTACAAAACCCAGTTCCAGCGCACGTGGTGCCACCAGCATGGGGGCAGCAACACTGCCCATGAGAAAGGTCAGGGCTTGCATGGGTGGCTGCATGGCCAGTTCACCTGCCTGCATGGCTTCCATCAGCAGGCCGACGATCAGTTGTACATGACGTGATCCGTTTTTTTGCAGGAACTGTGTCGCCACGGTTTCGCCCATGCTGGCATCGGTCCAGACCCGCCCTATCCAGCTGCCGTGCTCACGCAGTAAACGACCCAGCAGGCATAAGGCCTGGCGCAGGCGCTGTCGTGGTGAACCGGCATGATCAACTTCGGCCTGCAATTGCACAAACATTTCTTCATACATGGTCTGTAGCAACTGGGTCAGGTAGTTGTCCTTGCTACGAAAGTGATAATGAAACATGCCGACATTGACACCCGCATGCTCTGCCAGCAGGCGCAGTGACAAGCCGCTACAGCCGTATTGGGCAAATAACAATCGCCCGCTTTGCAGCAGGACTTCATCAAGTTGTTGTGAGGGACGTGCCATGCAGTTTCAATTCCACAATTACTATGCAGTTGACTAATAATTGAAGTTTGCGATCATCAAGGCCGCGTGTCAAGCACATTTTTTAAGCACCTGTGGATTTGCAAAGCCTGTTTGAAAAATCGAAAGGCCTGGATTGAAGATGAAAAACCATCTGTGCAAGATGCACAAAGTCACTCCCAATCCATCCGCTGCAAAAGCAATCTGCACCTGTAAAACTGCATTTCATCGCGTTGTCATGGCGGGTAATTCTGCAAACAACTACAGTGCAATCACTCCCACCCGAATTGAAAGGAAATATCATGAACATCACCGCAAACATGGACGCCGTCGTCATCGCTACTATCGCCCTGGTCATGCTGAGTAATCTCTTGCATGTCCTGATCGCTTAAGGAAGGCAAATCATGCTGACATTTCTGATCTGGCTGGCTTTATTTGTATTGTGCTGGCCACTGGCATTGCTGGCGCTGGTGATTTACCCGGTAGTATGGTTACTGCTGCTACCGTTCCGGATACTGGGTTTTGCCGTTGATGGCGTGTTTGAATTATTGCGCGCCATCTTTCTGTTGCCATCCCGCATACTGGGGAACCGGCCTTGATGGGCGCTGTGCAATGCCGACCGAGTACTTACCTGATCAAGCTTAATTACAGCTAATTCAGCTAATATCGACTGATATTGGCTAATGCTTATTCGTTATGTGCTATTCGTTATTGGCTATGATTGAATAGTTCGTGCAATTCCTCGAAGCGGTCTTCGACATCATCTGCCGACAAACCCAGGAATTCACAGGCTGCTTCCCCGCCCTTTTCCCATTCACAGGAAAATTCCTGTCCATGATATTTCTGTATACCGTACTCGGCCAGCAAGGCCAGTGCAATCAGGCTTTTCACTGATTCTTCTGTGCCCGGGTCATTCAGCACCTCATAATCATGATGCAACAAGATTGCCATTGAGACGTTTTCTGGCAAACCCCAGGTACGTGCCATGAGGGAACCAATGGCTGCGTGCGATGTGGCATGACGTCGCTCTTCTACCGCAGTGAAGCTTTCGTTCGCCTCTTTGTACGCCAGCTCCAGCGTTTCTGCATAATCGGGGAAACGTTCCAGCAATAATGGAATGCCAATATCGCAAAACAGGCCAAAAGTGTGCGCCAGATCACCAGGACAGACGCGCATGCGGCGTGCCAGTTGCGTCATGGCCTGCGCCCGTTTGGTAGAAAAATCCCAGAACTTGACCAGGGATACTTTTTCCACCTGTATGCTTTGTCGGGCAATAATGCCGGTCATCAAATTACCGCACTGGGTAATGCCCAGCAAACTCACCGCATGCTCAACCGATTTGGCTTTCAGGCGCAAGCCGAAAAATGATGAATTGGCCAATTTCAACAAGGATGCTGACATAGCAACATCATTGGCAATGATGGCTGTCAGCCTGCGCGGATCAGGATCATCGTCAGCCAGCTCCACCTGTACGTCTGCCAACAGACTAGGGCGAGGCGGGATGCGTATGGTCTTGATCAGCGCATCGACAGATTGTTCGGTGGTCAGCCTGGGGGCTGCCTGGGCGGCGGAGCTTGTCATATAGATACGTCAGAAAGGATTACGCTTACAACTTGCATTGTAAACGCAATTCATTGCCGGATAGAAAATCCATGTTAATTTTCCGCCTTCCCGAAGATGTTTTATGCACAGTGTTTTATTTAACCGGAATAGGTGTGCCACGGTCTACCGCCACCGCTGTCACACTATTCTTGGGTGAACCATCTATCAACTTGTCTGAATAAGTCAGGTAGACCAGCGCGTTGCGTTTTTGATCCACCATGCGCACGATGCGTAATTTCTTGAACAGGATAGACAGGCTCTGATTAAACACTTCTTCTTGCTGCTTCATGGGGCCAGGGAAACTGATGGGTCCCACCTGACGACAGGCAATCGAGGCTTCTGCCTTGTCTTCCGCCAGGCCCAGACCACCACTGATACCGCCGGTCTTGGCGCGCGACACATAGCAGGTTACCCCGTTCACACGGGGATCATCATAGGCTTCGACCACGACTTTATGATCAGGGCCGATCAGCTTGAAGGCGGTGTCGACGCTACCTACCGTTTCAGCCTGCGCGACTGATGCTAAAGATGTGAGCAAAACCAGAGTGCTTGCAACAACAGCATGATTAAGGTGTGAAAGCTTCATCGTCGTTTCTTTCAGTAAAGTGGTGAAAATGACATACACCTTAGCGATATCTGGCTTATTGGTTTTTATTCAAGTGGGAGTGGTTTTTCCCATAAAAGAAATAAATCGCTATTGCCACCGCCATCCAGATGAAAAACACATGATAGGTCGTTGGTGGCAAATCCTTCAGAATATACAGGCAGGCAACAATGCTCAAACCTGGTATCAGGTAAGGCCCAAAAGGCACACGGAAGCCGCTCGCACCTTCGCCCAGACCCTGACGCCGGATCACAGGCACCGCAACGGACACCACCATAAAGGCGACCAGTGTGCCCATGCTGACCATGTCCCACAGGAAGGTGGAATCAACCAGCCCGGCAACGATACCCACCAGCAGACAAACAATAATGGTATTGCTGACAGGGGTGCGGGTGCGGGCATGCACGCGCTGGAAAGATGCCGGTATCAGGCCATCCTTGCTGATCGCAAACAGGATGCGGCTTTGTCCGTAGATGGTCACCAGTGTCACGCTGAATACTGAAATCACGGCACCGGCTGACAACACCAGAGCCGGCCAGGCTTTGCCAGTCACATTCTGCAAAATAACGGCCAGACCAGCTTCTTGCCCTTCAAACATTTTGGCTGGCTGGGCACCTACGGCTGCCACTGCCACCAGCAGATAAAACACGGTGACCACGATCAGCGCCGCCATGATGCCCAGCGGCACATTGCGCTTGGGGTCTTTGACTTCGGCACCAGCAGTTGCCACCGTATCCAGACCAATGAAAGAGAAAAACACGGTACCCGCAGCAGCAGTCACACCGGCCATGCCAGCCAGGCCCTTGCTGTTGTCAGTATTAAAGAAAGGCGTGAAATGTTCGGCATTGAAACCAGAGAAAGCGATGATGACGAAGAAAGTCAAAATCACCAGCTTGATCAATACCATGACGGCATTCACCGTCGCTGATTCCTTGGCACCGCGCAACAGCAGGAAGCAACAGATGGCAACCAGTATCATGGGCGGCAGATTGAACTGACTGGCATGAATTTCCACGCCGTTGGCACCAGCCACAATCATCGGTGAACGCAGCATCTCGGGTATGTGCCAGCCCAGTGCATTTGCCAGGAAGTTATTCAGATAGGCCGACCAGCCTATCGCTGTTGCACTGGCAGCCAGTCCATATTCAAGCAAAAGACAGGCGGCCACTATAAATGCACCGAATTCACCCACTGTGGCATAGGCATAAGAATACGACGAACCCGATGCCGGGATCCTGGATGACAGCTCTGAATAACATAATGCCGTCAAACCAGCGGTGACTGCGGCAATCAGAAATGACAGAATCACGGATGGCCCTGCCTTGGGCACGGCTTCCACCATGGTGAAAAAGATGCCGGTACCGATGGTGGAACCAACGCCTATCATGGTCAGTGCGAACAAACCCAGTGAACGATGCAGGCTATGGCCCTGATCGTCTGTCACCTGTTCGCTGTGGTCGATCGGTTTGGTGCGGGTCAGTTGCTGCCCCAATGTTTGTTGTCTCAAGATAATCCCTTCTTCTTGTACGCAATTGGACTGCGGCAATGTCATGTTACGGCAATGCAATGTGCATGCCTGGGCAACGCCCGCGGCACCACGCCTGCCCGGGCAAATGACCCGCAATCCTGTCTTTATCATGTCAGCAGCTCATTGGCTGCTGTTCTGGTCATGGAATAGCATTTAACATGCCAGTCCCGCCCCGAAAATCGCAATCATAGCGGTAAATCTGCCGGACTTGATGTCAGATCGCTTATTTTTAGCGTGTTGTATAAGTGGATTTATACCCCGGCAGAACGGTGATACAATGCGGCCCCATGTCTGCCTACAGAATTTCCCGCTCCTGCTTTCGCCACATCGTGCGCACAGTACTATTGTTATATGTACTGACGCTGGGTGTCGCCATGGCATCGTCACTGGTGAAATCTGACAGCATGAACCTGATCTGTACCAGCACCGGCTATAAATTCGTCAGTCAGACTGGGGCCACTGATGACGGCAAGAATGCAGGCAAGAGCATGACGCATTTGCTGGATTGCTCTTTATGCCTGGCAACTGCCCTGCCCGCGGCGCTGCCTCAAACCGATGCATATGTGCCGCAGCACGCACTGTCTTACGCCACCCGATCTATACCGGCAGCCCGTCTGGCTGCCATTGTTTCTGCCCCCCTGCCCGCACGCGGGCCGCCTGTAGCCTGAAAAAATCGACCACGGTTCAGTTGTAGCAGCGTATTTTTACATTGCTGCAAACTGCTTTGCGCTTTCATGCGCAGTCTATTTTTTTGACTAGCTATGTCCCATTCCTTGACCAAACTGCGTCTGCACACTCTGAGTGCCGCGCTGATAACTGCTTTTCCCCTGCTGCCAGCTTTTGCCGCAGATGCCACTGACAACAATGACAATCCACAGCAAATGGAGCGTGTCACCATCAATGGCGACCGCCCATCTTCCTTGCCAAAAGAAATACCTACCACCATAGAAGGCATCAATGCCAGGACCATGGAACGCACCATCAATGCCATTGATGCCGAAGATGCCTTGAAATACCTGCCCAGCCTGCTGGTGCGCAAGCGTTATGTCGGTGACTATAATCATGCGGTACTGGCTACCCGTGCATCAGGCACGGGCAATAGTGCGCGCTCGCTGGTCTATGCCGATGGTATCTTGCTGTCCAATCTGCTGGGCAACGGTGCCACATTTACCCCACGCTGGGGCCTGGTGACGCCAGAAGAGATAGAACGCGTGGATGTCCTGTATGGACCATTTTCGGCCGCTTATGCAGGCAACTCTGCTGGTGCCGTGGTGGATTACGTGACCCGCATGCCGAAGGGATTTGAAGCCCACGCAAAGCTGGTTGGTTTCAGTGAAAACTTCCAGTTGTATGGCACGGACAAAAGTTATAGCGGCAAGCAGTTGAGTGCCAGTCTGGGTAATAAGCAGGGTGCATTCTCCTGGTGGTTGAATCTGAACCAGCTTGATAGTGATGGTCATCCTATCGCTTTCGCCAACAAACTATTGTCCGCAGGTGTCAGCAGCAGCGCAGGCAAAGTCGTCACCGGCGCCATTGCCGACAAGAACCCGCAAGGTGCCGACTGGTGGATACTGGGCGCCACCGGCCAGTACCATACCACCCAGGACCATGCCAAGATCAAGCTGGCCTACGACTTCAGCCCTACGCTGCGGGCCAGCTACACGCTGGGTTACTGGCGCAATAACATGGACAGTGGCGTCGAAACTTATCTGCGTGATGCCGCTGGCAACCCTGTGTACAGTGGTGACATCAATATAGGCGGTAAAAAATATACGCTGGCAGCGACAGATATGTCGAACAGCAAAAACCAGCTTGAACATATCACCCATGGCCTGAACCTGAGAAGCAATACCAAAGCCGAATTTGACTGGGAAATCGCCGCCAGCCTGTATGACTACAGCAAGGACATCGTACGTGCACCGACAGTAGCCATTCCCCAGGCAGATAGCGGCGGTGCCGGCCGTATTACAGATGGCAACGGCACCGGCTGGAATACTCTGGCGCTGAAGGGCATCTGGCGCCCGAATGCAGAGCACACGACGGAATTTGGTTATCAGCGTGAAGCCTATCAATTGCGCACACTGGTATCGGATACTGACAACTGGATCAGCGGCAGCGCAATAAAACGTTTTTCTGCCTTCCAGGGCAATACCCAGTTACAAAGCCTGTATGCGCAAGATGCCTGGCGCATCAACCAGCAATGGAAAACCATTATCGGTGGCCGCTTCGAACAGTGGCAGGCAGACAAGGGAGCCATTTCCAATGCCAGCTCTACCCTGAACTTCATAGACCGTAACGAAAGCTATTTTTCACCCAAGGCAGCGCTTGCCTTCAAAGCCAGTGAAGACTGGACACTGAAGGCGTCACTGGGCCGTGCTGTCCGTATGCCGACGGTATCAGAACTGTATCAGGGTACGATTTCTACCACGGCCATCGTGAACAATGACCCGACCCTGAAACCGGAAAAATCCTGGACCACGGAATGGACAGCAGAGCGCGTACTGAATGAAGGCAAAGGCTTTTTGCGCGCAACAGTGTTCCATGAAAGAACCCGGGATGCACTTTATTCGCAAGTCAACACGCTGGTGACACCGAACATCACAAACATCCAGAATGTGGATGAAATTCATACCACAGGGCTGGAACTGGCGTATCAGGCCAGCGATGTATTTACCCGTGGACTGGATCTGCTTGCAAGCCTGACATATGCCGACTCAAGCATCACCAAGAACGACAAATTCCCGGCCAGCGTGGGCAAATGGCAGCCACGTGTACCTGCGTGGCGGGCCAACCTGGTGATTAGCTACCAGCCGGATGAAAAACTCAGCACCAGTCTGGGCTTGCGCTATAGCGGCAAACAGTATGGCTCACTCGATAACAGTGATACCAATGCCTTTACCTATCAGGGATTTTCCAGTTTTGTAGTGGCAGATATACGGGTACGTTACCAGCTCGCCAGACAATGGGCGGCATCGATAGGCATAGACAACCTGAACAATAAAAAGTACTGGGCCTTCCACCCTTACACACAACGCACTGTGGTGGGTGAATTGAAGTTCGACTTTTAAATCGATAGGCTGACATGCAGACCTGCACATGTCTGATCAGGCATGTGCAGGTAACTGTTAGTTGTCGGCACTAAAATGCGCCTTAGCATAAGTTTCGCGTTCCAGTTCCTGTATCTCAACACACAATTGCACATCCAGCCCCGCAGGCCGTGGCCCATGCTTGCTGATGATGGCGAGCACCAGCTCTGACAGTTCACGTTTCACTTCGATTGTACGGCCTGTCAATATCACCAGTTTGGCGTGCAGGAAAGCTCTTTCTGCATTGGCTGTACCGATGACATAGGTATCAAAGCGGATGGCGCGACTTTTGATATCGATTTCCTTGAAATGATTCGTCGCCACCAGGGCAGTATTGATTTCCAGCAGTAGTTCCCTGGTCTGTATGGGCAAATTGGCGGAGTATTCGACGGTAAGATGTGGCATGGCTATCCTGTAGTTTCGTTCGTTTCTGGTCGCTGGATTTTGGTCTGGCAGTTTTTTGTTTTTTGCTGATTGTCGATTACTGATTACTACAACTGTACCAGCATCAGGTGGTAATTGTTTCTGATCGCAGTTTTAACAAAGCCACAGGACTCGTACACGCGAATGGCAGGGTTTTGCGGATGCACTGTCAGCGACACCTGGCGAAAACCATGATGACGCGCAGTATCCAGCGCCGCCAGCATCATTTGCCGGCCATAACCCTGATGCTGATAGGCAGGCAGCAAGGCGATGCCCAGTTGCGGTGTCTGTTCATCCACATACGCCAGGCCCATGCCATCAGGTACCAGGCGCATCCAGCACGCACCTACAGCTTCCGTCTGGCCAGCCGGTTGAGCAATGACGCCGACATCCGTGGCGCATCCCCATTCTTCCGCATAAATGCGTACGCCGGGCAATTGCAGGGTTTCCAGCGGACGCAAACCTGCTGGCGGCGGGTCCCACAAAGCAATATGCAAGAAACGCCAAAGCAAATCCTGATGCCTGGCAAGCAACGGGGTGAAGGTGATGGACATGGGTCAATATAATGAATATCCAAAGTGCAGATATTGTAAGCACATGCGGTCAACATTGCTTAGTCTTGTAGAGAATATCGGGGGGCAGCGGGAGGCGATGGGAGACTATTGATTTGCTGACTCAGCGGCTATGGCGAACTGAAATCACGGCACATCATTGAAAAGAGGCCTTTTTCCCGTGTGCAGGAATGCGCACGGGAAAAAGACCTCTGGACTGACTACTGCAATAAAAATTACCTGGATGCAGTCACTATGCTGGAGGCGCCTGCCTTTTTCAGTTCTTCGCTGGCGTCACAACCGCCTACATTTTCACTATCAAATACTTTAGGCTCCCAATTGTTTTCCATGATGGAGTCTTTTTTGGCGGTAATGTAATAGCGTGTGCAAGGCTGCACATTCACCACCAGCATTTTTTGTGAAGGCGCACCGGCCAGAGACTGGCTGATCTGAACGAGGACATTATGCTTGCCAGGAGCGATTTGTACCGGCCCTTTGAAGTTGGCTTGCTGATCCACTGCAACAATCTGTACTGGATATTCGTGATTCGGCAATGGACGGTCAGGATTACCATTCAGGTAAGACAATGGCGCCATGGTGCAGGCCCCCAGGAATGCGACGCTCAGGGCGGAAGCAACAGCTACTTTGATCAGGGATTTCATGTGTTTCCTTTATTTTGAGAGGAAAATCAATTTTTATAAGCATTGTTGATTGTATACAGAATTTCCAGCAATGCAATATTGCTATATGTATCTTTTTGTATGCCGATTTCATGCCCGCATCGCCTGTCTGCATTGCTCTGACAGTCGCCAATCAGGCATTTCTGTTGCATAATCGTAAGCTTATCTTTCAGGAGTATGCATGAGTATCACGATGATCATTTTTTTCAAGGCACTGATTGTGGTACCGATCACCTTGTTACCTATTCTGAACCCCATCGCGATTGCTCCGATTTTTCTGTCCATGACCGGCCCTATAGAGCCGCAACTGGCCAACCGGCTGGCGAAGCGTATCGCACTGAACTGTTTCTTCCTCTTGATGGGTGCAGTCTTCATCGGTTCCTATGTACTGGATTTTTTTGGCATATCACTGCCTATCGTGCGGGTTGCTGGCGGTATCGTGGTCGCCATGGCTGGCTGGAAGCTGTTGAACGATCAGGGGCAGGACAAGCTGCGTAATTCCGTCGCTGCCTCGCATGGTGGCAGTACCTGGACCCGTGAAGAACTGCGCAGCCGCGGGTTTTATCCCTTCAGTTTTCCGCTGACGGTAGGGCCAGGCACTATTGCTGCATCAGTCACACTGGGTACGCAGATGCCACACAAGCCAGTAGACTGGATCATCACCAGTATTGCCTCGGCCCTGGGTGTATTGTTGACGACGCTGGTGATTTACCTGTGCTATCGCTTTGCACGCAATATGGAACGCTTCCTCGGTGACGTTGGCGCAACCGTGCTCATGCGTCTATCCGCTTTTATCCTGTTGTGTATAGGGATAGAAATTGGCTGGGCAGGTATTTCTGATCTGATCGGTGACCTGAAACTGCGCTAGAGCAGTTTGCCTGGCACGCCCGCATATGCACTGCGGGCACTAATACTGTCACTAATACTGTAAGTAATGCAGGCGGATATCTTATCCGCCTTGGCGTTCTGCACTTACAGTGTCTCTTGCAGCATCAGTGCATGCTCCACCAGTTCGGTTTCATCGCCGATGCGGCTGTTCCAGGCGCGGCTGAAATAAGTTTTCTCTACCTGCGTAGGGGCCACATACCAGATCACCATCAGGGTGCCCTTGTGGTCATGAATCTTGGCCAGCTTGGTAATACATTCCGTATTGCCATCAATATCTGCGAGACCTATCGCGTAGCCGTAAACACGGCTCAGACGTTCTATACGGTCTGGCTCGGTTTCGCTATTGGTGGCAGAAATTTTCGGGTGATCCAGATACATGGTGCAGTCTCCGTCTTCAAATGGTCTTTTTTCATTTTATCGCATCGGCCTGCCCACGGCTATCGGCATTTGGCATGTCTGTAGCGCTGATGAGGAAAACTCAGGCTCTGTTGCGTTTTTCCCATTTGCATTCCTGTCTGGCCAACACTTTGTTGGTCGGGTCCACGGTCTCCAGGTAGACATCAAAACCCCATAACCTGGCGACATGCTTCAACATTTCGCCAGTCTGCATATTCAAGGGGCGACGCTGATACTGGGTATGACGCAAGGTCAAAGCGCGGTCGCCCTGCATATCGACCGACCAGACCTGGATGTTAGGTTCACGGTTACCCAGGTTGTATTGCCCCGCCAGTTGCTCGCGCAGGTAACGATAACCCTGTTCATCATGAATCGCAGAAATCAGCAACTTGTCCTTGCTGTCATCATCAAGGATGGCGAAAAAGTGAAAATCGCGCATCAGTTTGGGCGACAGGTACTGGGCAATAAAGCTCTCATCCTTGAAATTGCGCATGGCGAACTGCAAGGTTTTTTGCCAGTCACTACCGGCAAAGTCGGGAAACCATTCACGGTCTTCTGCCGTCGGTGTCTCGCAGATGCGGCGTATGTCGCGCATCATGGCAAAGCCCAGGGCATAGGGATTAATGCCACTGAAATAGCGGCTGCTGACCGGTGGCTGGTAGACGACATTGGTGTGGCTTTGCAAAAATTCCATCATGAAACCATCGCCGACCACGCCTTCTTCATATAGTTGTTGAAGTATGGTGTAGTGCCAGAAGGTAGCCCAGCCCTCGTTCATGACCTGGGTCTGGCGTTGCGGATAGAAATATTGCGATACCTTACGGATGATGCGCACGATCTCGCGTTGCCACGGTTCCAGCAAGGGCGAATATTTTTCTATGAAATACAACAGATTTTCTTGCGGTTCGGATGGTACTCGCTGTTCCGCCTGGCTTTCCGGCACTTCATTGCGCCTTGGCACGGTACGCCACAAGTCATTGACTTGTGACTGCATGTATTTTTCTCGTTCTGCCTGGCGCACGCGTTCTTCGATCAGCGATATCTTGGCCGGGCGCTTGTATCGGTCAACGCCATAATTCTGCAAGGCATGGCAGGAATCAATAATCAGTTCCACCGCTTCCATGCCATAGCGCTGTTCGCAGTCAGCGATATAATTCTTGGCAAACAGCATGTAGTCAATAATCGCTTCGGCATCGGTCCAGGTGCGGAACAGGTAATTGCCTTTGAAAAAGGAATTATGACCATACGCTGCGTGGGCAATCACCAGTGCCTGCATGGTCAGACTGTTTTCTTCCATGAGGTAAGAAATGCAAGGATTGGAATTGATGACGATTTCGTAGGCCAGCCCCATCTGCCCGCGTTTATAACTTTTTTCCGTAGACAGAAAATGCTTGCCGAATGACCAGTGATTGTAGGATACCGGCATCCCTACCGAGGCATAGGCATCCATCATCTGTTCGGCTGTGATGACTTCCAGCTGATTGGGATAGGTATCCAGCCCGAACTGTTCGGCTACCCGGCGAATTTCTTCATGCGCCTGTTCTATGAGTTCAAAAGTCCATTCCGATTGCTCGGGCAAGGCACGGGGATGTTTTCTTCTGGTACTGGCATGGCTGGCTTCCATGTTGGACCTCATTTCGGCTGTTTCTTGAACAATTCCCTGAAGACCGGATAAATGTCAGCCGGTGTTTCTATTTTTTGTATGGCAAAGTGCGCATGGTGTTGGGCCACTTTCTCATATTCCAGCCACAGGTTCTGCGGCTGACCATCGGTGATTTCCACGTAGGCATAATACTGCACCAGCGGCATGATAGTGTTGGTTAACAGTTGTCCGCAGGTTGCCGAATCATTGTCCCAGTTATCGCCATCCGACGCTTGTGCCACATACACATTCCAGTCACTGGCGGTGTATCGTTCACGCACAATTTGCGACAACAGGTTCAGTGCGGATGAAACGATGGTGCCGCCCGATTCGCGTGAATGAAAAAAAGCATCTTCATCCACCTCCATCGCAGTCGTATGATGGCGGATAAAAACCACCTCGATTTTTTCATAGGCACGGGTCAGGAACAGGTACAACAAAATGAAGAAGCGTTTTGCCGTATCTTTTTTCTGCTCATCCATGGAGCCGGATACATCCAGCAAACAAAACATCACGCACTGGCTGGCGGGTTTCGGTATCTTGACCCTATTGCTGTAGCGCAGGTCAAAAGGATCAAGGAAGGGTATTGCCAGCAGACGCGTCCGCAGGTGATGGATCTCTTGCTTGAGCGTGACAACCCTCGCGTCTTTGGCATCGGCACCAGAATCTAGCAGGACGGTCATCTCTGCTTCGGCTTCTTTCAAACGACGCGCAGATTTGCCGCCAACTGCTATGCGCCTGCCCATGGCACCGCGCAATGAGCGCAACACATGCAGGCTTGATGCCGTGCCTGAAGTCTTGTAACCGGCGCGCTGGCTTTTGAAATCGGTGGTAGAGGTCAGTTGTGTCTTGACCATATTCGGCAATTCCAGATCTTCGAAGAAATAGTTCATGAATTCTTCGCGTGACAGCTGGAATACAAAATCATCCTCAGCAGAATCTTCGCTATTGCCACCCTGCCCTTTGCCAGAACCACCACCGCCGCCCTTAGGCCGGGCCACCTGGTCGCCGCGCTGGTATTGTTCATTACCAGGCTGCACGCCTTCCCACACTCCACCGTGCGTATGGCCAAAGCTTGGCTCACTGACATCCCTTACGGGTATTGATATACGTTCGCCGCTTTCGATATCAGTAATGGAGCGCCCTTTGACTGCGCGTGCAACAGCATCCTTGATCTGCCCCTTATAGCGCCGCAAAAAGCGTTCACGGTTCGGTGCAGATTTGTTTTTACCCTGGACACGCCGGTCGATCAGATGAACCAAAATGCTCTCCCGTTTGCCGCAAAATCTTTCACTTGCCTGATTAGCATTCGCCCTCCTGCCATCAAGACGATTTTCTTACCCGCAGATACCATTCACATAACAAGCGAACCTGTTTGGCAGTGTAGCCTTTGGCCACCATGCGTTCGACAAATTCCTGATGCTTGTTGGAGTCGTCAGCACTGGCCTTGGCATTAAAGGAAATAACGGGCAATAACTCTTCCGTATTCGAAAACATTTTTTTCTCGATGACCGTGCGCAGTTTTTCATAACTGGTCCAGGCCGGATTTTTACCGGCATTCTGCGCCCTCGCCCTCAGCACGAAATTCACGATTTCATTACGGAAGTCTTTGGGGTTGGAAATACCTGCCGGTTTCTCGATTTTTTCCAGTTCATTATTGAGTGCATCGCGATCAAAACTTTCACCGGTATCGGGATCACGGAATTCCTGGTCCTGTATCCAGAAATCAGCAAAGGTCACATAACGATCAAAAATATTTTGACCATACTCCGAATAACTTTCCAGGTAGGCGGTCTGAATTTCTTTGCCTATGAATTCTGCATAACGCTGTGCCAGATATTCCTTGATATAAGACACATACTTTTGTTCTATTTCAGGCGCAAATTGTTCGCGCTCTATCTGCTGTTCCAGTACGTAGAGCAAATGCACAGGATTGGCAGCGACTTCTGTATTGTCAAAATTAAATACCTTGGACAAAATCTTGAATGCAAAGCGGGTTGACAGTCCATTCATGCCCTCGTCAACACCAGCATAATCTGCATACTCCTGACGTGACTTGGCCTTGGGGTCGGTATCCTTCAGATTCTCGCCGTCATATACCTGCATCTTGCTGAAAATGCTGGAATTTTCCGGTTCTTTCAGGCGTGAGAGTACGGCAAACTGGGCCATCATTTTCAGCGTACCGGGGGCGCAAGGCGCACTCGCCAATGAGGAAGTGCGCACCAGCTTTTCATAGATTTTTATTTCATCATTCACACGCAGGCAATATGGCACCTTGACGATATAAATACGGTCAAGAAAAGCCTCATTGTTTTTATTGTTTTTAAATGCCTTCCATTCCGACTCATTCGAGTGCGCCAGCACGATGCCTTCAAAAGGGATGGCGCCAAAACCCTCGGTACCTTTGAAGTTCCCCTCCTGGGTGGCTGTCAGCAGAGGATGGAGGACCTTGATCGGCGCCTTGAACATTTCAACAAATTCCATCAAGCCCTGGTTAGCCAGGCACAGACCACCGGAATAGCTGTAAGCATCCGGATCATCCTGCGCATATTCTTCCAGTTTGCGGATATCGACCTTGCCTACCAGTGAAGAAATATCCTGATTATTTTCATCGCCAGGTTCGGTTTTGGACACGGCAATCTGCTTCAGCACGGAAGGATAGCGGCGCACCACGCGGAACTGGTTGATGTCGCCATTGAATTCATGCAGACGCTTTACGGCCCACGGGCTGGGGATGCTCTTCAGATAGCGACGTGGAATGCCGAAATCTTCTTCCAGCAAGACGCCGTCTTCTTCTTCATTGAACAAACCGAGAGGAGATTCATTGACGGGGGACCCTTTGATGCAATAAAAAGGGATTTTTTCCATCAGGTATTTGAGGCGTTCGGCAATCGAAGATTTGCCACCTCCGACTGGCCCAAGCAAGTACAGGATTTGCTTGCGCTCTTCCAGCCCCTGTGCAGCATGGCGGAAATATGCCACGACCTGCTCAATGACTTCTTCCATGCCATAAAATTCGCGGAAGGCTGGATAGATCTTGATGACCTTGTTGGAGAAAATGCGTGACTGGCGGGAATCATGGCGCGTATCCACCAATTCAGGTTCACCGATGGCCGCCAGCATTCGTTCAGACGCACTGGCAAAGACCAGCGGATCTTTTTTACACAGATCGAGATATTCCTGCATGGAATATTCTTCTTCCCGTGTTCGTTCATACCGTGCGGTGTAGTTGTCAAAGATATTCATCCCGACCTCCATGGATAAGCAAAAAGCAAATTCCGAACCGGTCTGGCAGCAGCACCAAATTCATTGCCGCCAGCACACTACGACTTTAGTGTAGTTGAAATTATCAAAACGTGCAGCGCAAATTGTTACTCTGTGCAAAATGTTGGATCAAAGCACTGTTGTAAAATCGTGACGAACAGGCTTTGGTATAAACATATTCACTTAATGACGCTGTATGAGTTCTACTTTCTCATGCAACGCGCTATCAGGCACAAACGTTGACCGGCTTGTTCAAGGCATTGGTGAAATAATGTGAATGCACGGTGTGCACATGCACATAAAACCTGGGAGGATTAGGCGCTAAGATGCGATTAAGAATTGAGATGCTTATGACATGTGACAAGAAAACACTTCATCCATGACAGATGAAATGTCTTCTACGCCAACTTGAACTGGTAGGGAGGCAGATTTTCTTTTGCCGGCAATTCGGCCAACAATAATTCCAGTGCAGAGACTTCAAGCGGACGATAATAATAATATCCCTGGAAGAAATCACAGCCTATCTCTTTCAGGAAGATTTCCTGTTCTTTATTTTCCACACCTTCGGCGACGGTATGGCAAGACAGGATGTCAGCCAGTGAAATAATGGCCTTGATGATCATTTCACTTTTCTTGTTGTGCCCGATCTGCGCTACAAATGAGCGATCAATCTTGACGCTTTGTGCCGGGAAATGACTGAGCTTGGACAATGACGAATAACCAGTGCCGAAATCATCAATCGCAATACTGAAACCACGCGCTTTGAGTTCGTCGAGGTGGTGTATGGTCAATGTTTCGTTAGCGATGAGGCCGGTTTCGGTAATCTCGAATTCCAGATAAGACGAGGCAACATCATGACGCTGACAACAGTCATCGATCAGTTGCAACAAATCGCTGCGGGCAATATCTGTCACCGACAAATTCAAAGCAATCACAGGACAATCACCAAAACGGTTCAGCCAGTCACGTATCTGGCTACACACCTGGTCCATGACAAAATTGCTGATCAGGCGTATTAATCCGGCCCGCTCGGCTATCGGAATAAATTCAGCCGGGGGGACATTGCCCAATGTCGGTGATTCCCAGCGCAACAGGGCTTCCATGCCTGCGATATTGCCATCACGCGCTACCTTGGGCTGATACACGAGGCGGAATTCATTTTGCTTCAAACCATTGACGATGCCGACTTCAATTTCGACGCTGCGCCGTATTTGCTGCGCATCTTCTTCATCAAACAGGGTCACGCTCTGGTCGCTAGACCGACGGGCAGTATCCAGTGCGACTTCGCTGCGGCGTATCAAATCATCTGGCAATTTATCATCTGGCCGCACCAGGGCGATACCCGCAGAAAACTGCACCAGCAAATTTTCACCATTGATTTCCAGCTCTTTGGGCAGGTTGTTGCGAACCTTTTCTACCAGCTTGATGATCTCGCCTGGTGTGCGCGAATGTTCGACCACAAAAGAAAAGACGATACTGCGCAAGCGTGCGCAGAAACAGTTTTTTGGCAGTGCGCGTGACAACTCTTCGGCAAAGCGACGCAACAGAATATCACCGGTATGGGCACCAAACTGCTGGTTGGCATGCCGTATGCTATTCAAACGGAAGGAAACCAGGGCCGTTACCTTGCTATCGTCATTGTCGGCCAGAATGTCATGCAGATGGCTGCGCAGCATGTCGCGGTTGGGCAGATTGGTCAGAGCATCGTGGCGGCTCAGGTAATCTTCGCGTTCCAGGCTCAATTGCAGGGCATGATGCATGGAGTGCAGGCCGGATACGTCCCTGAGTGCAACGATATAGTGCTCAGTCGACGTTTGTGAAATATTTTCCAGCGCGACCAGCTTGCCGTCACGCGTACGGTAGGCTGACATGCGCATGTTTTCAGACTCATCGCTGTTCGGGCTTTTCAGGCGCACGCTGTTATCCAGCGACAACCAGGCAAACAGTGCCAGCTCTTCATCTTTATCTACATTGCGGCCCAGCAAATTGTTGGCGAGTTGATTTGCCTGCAATATCTGGCCACTGGCATCCGTCAACAACAGGGCAGAACCGGCATTTTGAAACACTTCTTCATACTGCGCGTGGCTCACCGTCAGCGCATCACTCGCCTGACGATAACGCTTGGCCGACACATCCAGCTCATGCAAGACCCTAAACACGGCCAGTGGTACACAGGTATTAAAAAACAAAAATAACAGCGACTGGATATACGTATTACTGGCAGGAAGGGTAACGTCAAAACCAGGCACGCTGAATATAGGCCGGTTCATCAACAGCAGCAGGAAAGGCAGGAAATTGAATACCATCAGCCCCATGGCCAGCCGGGTACCAAAGAACAGGCGCGCAATAATGGGCGTGGTGTAGATGAAAATATAGCCAAACTTGGCTATATCAAAATCGCTGATAAAGCTGACGATGGAAAATGCAGACGCATAAACCGTGCCTATCAATATGGCAGCACCCGCACGCAAGTGCCGGGATGAATAATACAAACCCACCGCCAGCACAGCATAGAAAAAACCAACGACCCACAACACCTGATAGGCGCCAACCGCGATTGCATCCAGAGAACTGTGAATCGCCACGGCTGCTTCCAGCACGAAGCCGGACATCAAAATGATACGTAGTGCGCTTAATTTCCATGCGGTGTGCTCGGCAGGCGTTAGTGCACTTTCATTAAGAAAAAGCCAGCGAAACATGTCATGTATTGGAATAAGAAGCTAAAGTCTGTTGCCGAAGAACGAATGCACACCAGCAAGCCAGCACACATGCCGGCACAAGGACCAGAAAATACATAGCACTACCTTGCGGTACCACTACCCTGTCTTGCTGAACGGATTGCACATCCATTTCGTTGTCAACATGACCCGAAAAAACTGTGAGGAAATGTTTCCAAAATCAAGGTGCATTCTCTCATAGATTTATATCGTTTCCGCATTTGCCGTGACAATTTACAAACCTTTTAATGAAAATTAGTTTTCATTAACTGATTTCCATATGACGATAGATTTTCACTTTAGGTATTTTCTGCTTGTATCAATCAATACCAGTACATGACAGCAAGCTGGGCATAGTTTGCAGTGTGCTCACAAAATATGATTGCATATTATGCAATTTATTCTATACTGAGCTCTCATTGAATCAGCTTGAAGACGAGGGCAATTCAACTCATGCAGTGCGGTACGCACTATGAGCGCAGATAACAAAAAACGAAACTTTTTTGCCTTGTCACCAGTTTGTCCCCCACAAAAACAGAGCGCTGCATTTCAAATACGTTTTAGTAGCCGCTTAGTAGAACTCATTTCATAAATAGGGATGAGTGCGAGCAAGGCGATTCGGGATGCAGTGCAAGGCGTGACGCGCAGCTAAGGCTGGTGCCTTAGCAAGCGGCGCAACGCTGCAATGCGCCCGAATCGCCAGCTCCCGAAGGGTTTGCCTCATAACGCGTGCTGGACTGCGTTGGACTCGTTGTCAATAGACCCGCTATTGACTGCCTCGTCCGCCTTGCCAGCCCGCGTTATGAGGCAAACGCATCTCACCCCTATTTATGAAATGAGTTCTAGGGGCTGTTAACATTCAATAAAATGTGTTTACATTCGGTATTGGAAAAATAGGATACCGAAATGCAAAGCGACCGCAAGATGTTAAGAGATGATCAATGGAAGAAGATAGAAGCCTTATTACCTGGGAAAGTGGGTGATCCGGGGCGGTCAGGGGAGAATAATCGTCAATTTGTTGAAGCTGTTTTATGGATAGTGCGAACCAGTTCACCCTGGCGTGATTTACCGGCGGAATTAGGGAATTGGCATACGACCTATACGCGTTTTAAGCGCTGGGGTGAAGCAGGTGTATGGCAAGAAATAGTGGAAGCAGTGAGCGGCGATCGGGATATGGAAGCGCTAATGATTGATAGCACGGTGGTGAGAGCACATCAACATGCTTCAGGTGCTGCAAAAAAGAAGGGCGTCAAGCGATAGGACGTTCACGCGGCGGCCTGACCAGCAAAATACACGTCGCGGTGGATGCGCT